>JAESRW010000044.1 GCA_016764395.1 Flavobacteriales bacterium | reverse complement strand
AAACGGATTTCCTCCATTGATCACTACGGTATCAGCCTCAGCACAACCATTTGAGTCGGTCACTGTGATGATATACGTGCCGGGGCATAAAGCAGTGGCCGTAGCGTTTGTTTGAATTGGCACCGTGTTCCAGGAGTAGATAAGTGGAGCTGATCCTCCTACAACGTTGACACTGGCCACGCCATCACAAGCACCGCAGCTCGCATCCACACCTGAAGAGGTTAGGGTCATGCCACTGCCCCCTGTAGTTCCTACAATCACACTCTCATTGATAACACAAGATCCGGAATCAATCACAAATACATCATATGTGCCGGCGCAAAGGCCAGTAGCAGTTGCCGTTGTTTGACTGGAAGGATCATTCCATTGGTACGTGTAAGGCGGGATACCCCCTGAGGCGCTTGCCGTGGCGGTTCCATCGCAAGCTCCGCAGCTTGATTCATCTGCAAATGATAGTGTCGCTGCTAGATCTGTTGAATCCTGAATTGTGGCACTGCCTACTTCAGAACAACCGGAACCGTCTGTAACCGTAATATTGTAGGTACCCCCACAAAGCCCTGTTGCAGATGTATTGGTCTGGCTCAAAAGATCACTCCACGCGTAAGTATAGGGGGCCGTTCCGCCAATGATGCTTACCGTTGAAGAGCCGTTGCAACCTAAAGCGCAGAGGTTATTGTTTGAAGAGCTTGTGCTGAGGGTCATTCCGCTCCCCCCTGAAGTACCCACAGTTGCACTTATGCTATCTTGACATGTTGAAGCATCAGTAACTGTTACCGTGTACACTCCCGGGCACAAGCCGACGGCGGTTGTATTGGTTTGATTTGAAGGGTCATTCCATAAATAAGCAAGCGGGGGAGTTCCACCAGTCGCGTTTACCGAAGCGGTTCCATCACACGCTCCGCAACTTGTCTCGTCTATCGATGAACTGCTTAAGGATAAGGTGCTTACGGCAGGCGAAACAACGACAGATGCAGAATCAAAGTTAAAAAGGGCATCCAACACAAAAACCGTATAAGTTCCAGGGCAAAGCCCTACTGCGGTCATAGAAGCTTGATTCAAAGGATCATCCCATTGATAGGTATAGGGAGGCAGACCTCCGAACGCGAAAGCTGTTGCAGATCCATCGCATGCACTACATGCCGTCTCATCCGTGGAAACTGCCGTGACAGTGAGCACTTGGGACAACGCGGTATTGGAAATGATAATGCATACGAAAATAGCAGTGTGTAGTAGGTGGTTTCTCATAATTAACAGGGTGAATTTGCAAGCTCAAATTTAGTACTTATAATGACGCTCATTATGCTGATTGGTTGCCGGATAGGAAGATAGCTGGCTTAGCCTGGCGTCTATTATGGCATATCAAATCGTTGCTGTCCTGGTTAGACCTGTTCAGATCTTTGTATATTGTAGCTGAGAATACAAAGTACCTTTAGTACAGCTGTATTCTCTGGAACCATACCAAATGAAAACAGACAAACTCTACATAAAAAACATGGTCTGTGACCGCTGCATTAAGGTGGTTTGGGAAGTGTTACACCAGCTGGGCTACAAAATTAAAAACATCGAGCTAGGACAAGTTGAACTGATCAAAGAGCATCAGATTGATAGAGATGAACTCGAACACAACCTGACCAAAGAGGGCTTTGAACTCCTTGATGACAGCAAGAGCAGAATGATCAATGAAATCAAGAGCATCATTATCAACCAGGTGCATTACAATAAAGATGACAGCCCTCCACAAGAGAATTTATCACAGATACTAGAACAAGAAATTGGGCGTGATTACTCGTATATAAGTCACCTGTTCTCCACCATGGAAGGAAGAACAATTGAAAAGTTTATCATTCAACAAAAAGTGGARAAAATYAAAGAACTSCTMAAATATGGAGAGCTGACCATCAAYGAAATTGCTTTTGARTTGAATTACAGCAGCCCSCAATACCTCTCCAACCAGTTCAAACAAAKCACTGGATTTACACCTTCGMAGTTTCGAACSATGTTAGCATCAGRACGAAGTCAACTCGACAAGGTTTAAGRCCYRCCGTYTTGTCTTRCTTACAGCCTRWGWACGTATCGYCRTATATTTTGAGGRGACTCAAGATTTAGCGAAAGKATGWAGGRASGGCGCCAAATCTTATACTTTATTTCAAWAATCCTGTAAGRSTTCYTGCTTTSGTGAGGCTGACCTTTGTGTTGTGATTAAATCAACACGAAWTTAAAACCTACRAAATGAKGACACGTACCTATAAAATTTTRGGAATGACCTGYAYAGGCTGTRCSGAGAWGATTAAAGATMAAATTGAGCRACATGSATWTGTYTCKCTGGCTGAGATATCACTGGAACAAAAGGAGGCTACCATCCACATGGATAACCATGTYACCACAGCGGATTTSCAAGMRCTYATTGGCAAGAATAGCAAATACACRATAACTGAGAAACGACTTCACGMGRATGAGCTAGCTGAAYAKGGACAYCMTACCACAGAAGAAGAGRAGAGAAGCTGGCTTGCGACSTATAGGCCCTTRTTGACCATCTTCCTCTTCATCACGGTRGTKGCGGTAATCACTTCCATGCAGAAYGGACAATTGGATRTAATGCAGTGGATGAGCGCTTTTATGGCGGGCTTCTTCCTGGTGTTCTCSTTCTTTAAATTRYTGGATGTWCAAGCTTTTGCYGACAGTTATGCAACYTACGACCTGCTWGCAAAACGYGTAAAGGGGTATGGRTACGTTTATCCTTTTATAGAGCTGGCTTTGGGATTGGCTTATTTGACYKCATTTGAACCCAMGTTYACCGCYATYGCAACGATCGCTATTATGGGRTTCAGTACGGTCGGRGTTATCCAATCAGTTATRGACAAACAGAAAATCCAATGTGCRTGTCTGGGTGCTGTGTTTAACTTACCCATGTCTACGGTAACTATTATTGAAGATTTGGTGATGGTGGCTATGGCTGGGTTTATGTTGTGGGCGCTCTAAAAATGGAGGTGATAGAAGGACACAATACGTCTACTGGATCTAAATACCGAGGTAGGGGAGGCATACGCTGACGCTTCAGTGTTCATGTATTCTACAGTCAAGAACTCCCTATGATCAGTAAGCTGAAAGGTGGTCATTTTTAATATTTTCTTTTTTGTTGCCTTTGTAATCCACTCTGTCTCAAATTTTGTTCAGGGGAGCGTATCCGGAGGGCGAGCGTATTTATTATTAGTAGTTGATACTGCATGAGTTGTGGGTGGTCTGCAAAACTAAATTTGAGATTGTATTAAGCTTTCCTTGTAAGAAGTAGAAGGATTTTTAACAGCGCTCTTAAATTCCTTATCTTTATTCTGAAGTTCATACCTACTGATGGCACAATGCCAGATAAAACAACGGCAAATAATAAACTGAAGCCCCCGCTGGTTTATCGGTATATATTACACAACAAGCTGTTCTCTCTGTTCTTTTTGTTCGTTGGGATGAGCATACTGTTCAAAGCATTTGTGGGTGTAGACTTTACCATTCCCTGCCCGATCAAGCTCGCGACTGGTCATGAATGTCTGGGTTGTGGCATCACCACAGCATGTACCCACCTGGTTCGCATGGAATTTACCCAAGCGGTCCATGCCAACGCACTGGCAATTCCACTGGTGGGTGCCTTTATCATTTATCTTATTTGGGATGTGAGAAATTTCCTCGGCCACTAGTGTACCGATTACTAAGTTAGGTCACTAGGGCGCTCTCCCTGGTGGTAATAATGAAAGTCCTTAAGAATCGTTTGCAAAAAATCATACGGATGCAGATCAGATTGAATTCCTTGTATTTCCTTGATTTTGTCGGATAGCTTCTGCACGGTAATGTGATGCCTTTTTCTTTTGGTGAGAATATCCTTAATGATATTGATCTGATCATCCTTGAGATCGGCAGCAGTTGTGAAAACAGGTTGGTAAGATTCATCCAGATCCATCGCCATGACATCCTTTAACGAAACTCTCTTTTTAAGCTGGATAACCGTAGTGGCAGCTGCAATATCGCCTAGACGTTGGCCTTTCCCATTAATGAGAATCACCAACATACCTATTCCAAAAGCCGTATCAATAGGCCTCAATAAAAATCTGGTAAAAAAGCTCAAAAATGAGGCTTGGCTTCCGTTGATCTTAATCACCTGCAGGTGCCTGGACCTTTTGCCGATACTTTGTCCGTTCATCGTAGCCTCACAGATCAGGTTGTAGAAGAACGCAGGGAGGGAGAGCGTCGTCATTGCAAGCCAGGGGGCGTAATCGTATAAGTCAAGAATGGCATTCAGAATTGCTACCCCAATAGTAACTCCCGCAATTACAAGATAATCCAATATCATTGCTAACAACCGGTCCCCAATATTTGCCGGTTCATAGTTGATTACGACATTCTGTGCGGTATTGATTTCGACATGTCCCACTTTTTCACTTATATTGGATACCCTAATCTAACATGAGCACGGATTAAATGCTCGATAAGTTCAAACTGTATAATTAATAACGAATGGTTCGACTGTGCTTACCTCCAGTAAATACGAAGTTACGAACATGCCGGTCGGTAGGCAAATATCTGGTTTTAAAAGTTCTGTATTTCAATCAAATAGCAGTTTAGACTTGGCGCATTTGTGGTCAAATTTCGCGGTTTTCAGTTCTTTGCGCCAGCCGGTCTGGCCTTGCTCACTGGAGCATAAGCGAAAGTAATGTAGCTAGGACCTGATTATAGCAGTATTTTCTGTTCTAGGAGGAAAGACAATGCATTCGTACATTCGCATTAAAATGCTGTTAGGCAGGTTTGTAGATACTCAGTGGAATGCGCCCCTAGTGTCGTGTCAATTTAGTAAAAGATGAGGGAGGTAAAGTTTCAACGTAAAAATAAAAATCGCTGGCGCGAAATGGAGAACGTGCTGCATGAGAAAATTAAGGTCAACCCTGATAAACTCTCGGATCTTTTTATTCAGCTGACCAATGACCTCGCCTATTCAACAACATTTTACCCCAAAAGTATTACCACTCAATATCTCAATCAATTATTGACCAGTGTTCACAATCGGTTGTACAAGAATAAAAAGGAGCGGGCAGCAACCTTTCTTCACTTCTGGAAAATTGGCTTACCGTTGATAGTATACAAAAGACGCATGACGTTACTCTATGCTTTTCTGATCTTTGGTTTTTCAGTGATGATAGGGGCGTTTTCGGCTGCCAATGATGTCAATTTTGTACGTGTGATTCTGGGGGATTCATACGTCAATCAAACGCTTGAAAATATTGAAAACGGAACGCCTATGGCGATTTACGAAAGCAAAGGGCAAGCAGATATGTTTCTGGGAATCACTTTCAACAATATTCGTGTCTCCTTTTATGTATTCGCTTTGGGATTGTGTTTCTCATTTGGCACCGGGTTGTTGTTGTTTTACAATGGAATAATGCTCGGTTGCTTTCAGTATTTTTTCTTCCAACAGGGTTATCTTATCGATTCTGTTCTGAGTATCTGGGTGCATGGAACGCTTGAAATAACAGCTATCATCGTAGCGGGTGGAGCCGGATTGATACTGGGGAATAGTTTTATGTTTCCTGATAGTTATTCGAGAAAAGAATCATTCCGCCAGGGCGTAAAAGACAGTGTAAAGATTATTATTGGGCTTGTCCCAATATTTATCATGGCGGGATTTCTGGAGGGATTTGTCACCCGACATGCTGACATCCTTCCGGCAATGAGTGTGTTAATCATTGCCTGCTCAATGTTATTTGTTGTATTTTATTTTATTATTTATCCAATTTATCTAACCACTAAATTTACTCAAAATGGAGACCATTAATTTTAGACAAAAGCGAGATTTCGGCGAAATTCTGTCGGCTACATTTACCTTTATCCGAGTTCACTTTCTTAGTATGTTCAAACCCATTCTGGTTATTGCCGGTATCCCGTTGATTATTGGCGCCGTGTGGATGGGCATGGCGATGTCTTCGATGTTCAACGTCGCTGTAGAAGGTGGGCCGATAGGTAGTGATTTCGGCCTGGGCGCTAGTCCTGTACCTTTCATGGTGTCATTGCTTCCTGCTTACGTTTTGTTAATCGTAGGTTTTTTGTCATTTTATATTGTGATTAACACGTATATCGCCATGTATGTTGCGGGTGAGGAGCCTACGCTAAGTGCGATTTTTTCAGAGTATAGCAGAACCTTTTGGAGCTACCTCGGCGGTGGTATTGTGTTTATGATTCTGGTCACAATCGGGATGATGTTCTGTGGGATCCCTGGCATCTTTGTGTGGGTGAATTTTGTACTGATGTTTATTGTCATTTCAGTGGAGAAAGACGGAGCGATGGTAGCCATCGGTAGGTCTGGGAAATTGATGAAAGGTCAATGGTGGGATTCCTTTGGGTTGTATATTATTGTGGGGCTCATACAAACGATTATTGCCGGAGTCTTTTCGATGCCCATGTACATCATCCAATTTTCTGCGGTGTTCCACGACATGGCTGGTTCCGCTGACGACCCAATGGCGGCGATGGAAAGTATGCAGAATATGGGAAGTTGGATGGCGGTATATCTGCCGATATATTACTTCGGGACCATGCTAACAAATATGCTGCTAATCACGGCTGTAGCCTTAAAATATTTCAGCCTAGTAGAGATGAAGGAGGGTGTTGGTGATATGGAAAGAATTGAGAGTATCGGTGACTAGTCCTGTAATCAAAAAATCTGCTGTTATTGTTCTCCGTTGGCTGTGTTTAACAACCTTTGGAATTGCTTGTTCTTGCCAGACTTCGATGGGGGATGCTGCTGGTACAGTAAGAAATTCAGATCGGCCGGAGGCCCCTGTTTCTGTGCTGAAGGTTGGGGTTGAAAATGTGCCATTGGCCGCAGTAGAAAACGAGATTGCTGGACTCAGATATTTTGATGAGTCGAAACTCGAAGAATATCGTGCTGATGCTGATTTTAAGTACGACAGAGAAGAAGCGGGGAGGGGCTTGTTGGAAGCCTTTGGCAAGTGGCTTTCTGATATTATTCCTGATGTTAATATCCCGTCTTTTGTCTTTTATATCTTTTTGTACGGCTTGATTGCCTTTGCAGTGATCATGATCCTCCTCTCTGTTTTTAAGGAGGGGGTCAGTTCCATTGTCTTTTCGAAACAGGTAATACAAAATGTAGCATTCACAGTATTGGAAGATCCCGAGAGTTCCACAGAATGGGATAAGCTGATTGGAGAGGCCGTTGAATCTGGGAATTATAGACTTGCCGTTAGGTTCCTGTATCTGTTRTCGCTGCAACAATTGGCATTGTCTGGWGTGGTTAYCTKGAAAAAAGACAAGACCAACCATCAGTATCTCAACGAAATTCAAATAGAGCAACAACGGAATTTATTTGGGCACATGACACGGATCTATGAACATGTGTGGTTTGGAGAATTCGACGTCCATCCCAGAGACTATAATCGTGTGTTGGAGCACCACGAGCAACTGGTTAATTCGTTGAACTGAATCACTGTGAAGAGGAAACATTAYTAYCTATTARTTGTCCTGGGCGTGRTAGTRCTGAGCGTTGTWCAGTACTCAAAACCTGCTCCACTSAATTGGGCACATTCTTTTTCSCGATATGATAAGATTCCCTATGGAAACTATTTGCTCTTTGAGTTACTTCCAGCGCTCTTTGGTGAAGATTATRTTGAAGTTACTGAAAAAMGAGYGTCTAGAACATTGGAAGATAACWTCCCTGCACTAAGTAATTATATCTTTCTCAAYGATCATGTTGMATTTGACGATCTGGAYGAAGAATCGATTCTTTYATACGTCGAAAGGGGCAATGAYGTGTTTATAGCCTCCCAYGGYMTAMCGKCAGGYTTAGAGAATAGTTTGGGTTTTAAGATTAGCGCRGGCTTCGGAATACCAGATTCAGCCGAAGTAATGCTTAAGMTTCCGGATAGTGKAKCGRTGTCATTCGATCTCCAGAGGCARACRGCAAGATATTTTTTCACTGMATTKGATACCGYAGYGTCAGAAATACTTGGATGGGATGAAGAATYRAGGACTAACTTCATATCAGTTRAYTATGGTGCTGGGCRTTTCTACATCTGYGCGTTGCCTTTTTTMTTTACCAAYTATAGCATGCTTGCGCCAAATMATCACAAGTATGTAAGYGGAGCRYTWTCTTATCTTAAGAATCGCAGTACAACGTGGGATGAATATTACAAAAGCAGAAAGAGATACMTRGCATCGGCCAGCCCYATGRCYGTKATTTTCGAATCKAAGGCGCTKACRCWWGCTTATTTTGTGCTGATGGGTTCGTTGCTTTTTTACATGGCATTCAGAATAAAAAGRAGACAGCGCATTATTCCGGTAATTSSRCCAATCGAGAATACAACRCTTGAATTTGTTGAAACAGTAGGTAGGCTGTACTAYCAGGAGAGTGACCATGCTAACCTTGTACWGAAACGCACGGATTATTTTTTGGCAGATCTAAGAAAACAATACCACTTAAARACCAATAAATTGGATGSCGAWTTTGTTKCTAGATTGAGTGTATTATCAGGTGTKCCWGGTARGAGCATTGAAAAAATGRTAAATATTMTCAAATGGTTGAGGTCAAAAGAKACGGTAACRGCCGAGGARYTGTCGACSCTTGAAATYTTATTAAATAAATTTTATAACGATCAGAAATTATGAYRGAAGAAATCAAAGARTTTGAATCAAGAATTGATGTCACGGAYCTGCATAAGTCRGTGGAAGAAATCAAACAGGAATTGAAAAARGTCATTGTYGGCCAGGATAACTTGATTGARCATCTGATCATTGCWTTACTGAGTAATGGGCAYATATTATTGGAGGGTATGCCMGGCGTTGCCAAAACGCTCGYYGCTCGRCTATTAGCCAAAACCGTGGATGCTGGCTTTTCAAGAATTCARTTCACCCCTGACCTCATGCCTTCTGACGTRACGGGAACKATGATCTTCAACCGGCAATCGTCYCAGTTTGAATTTAGGRAAGGGCCTGTCTTTTCCAATATCATTTTGATCGATGAAATTAATAGAGCTCCGGCCAAAACACAGTCGGCTCTATTTGAATGTATGCAGGAATACCAGGTAACCATTGATGGCACTTCTCATCCTTTACCGGCTCCTTTTATGATTATTGCTACACAAAATCCGGTAGATCATGAGGGTACCTACAGGCTTCCGGAAGCTCAGCTCGACAGATTTCTGTTTAAAATCAATATTGATTATCCCAGTTTGGAGGAGGAAAGGACCATCATTGACAATCACCACCAGAGAAAACACGTAGTTGGACTCGATACTGTAAAGCCGGTGCTCAAACCAGCGGAATTGGCCAAGCATAAAGCTACGGTGGCAGAAGTGGTTGTTAAGGATACACTGGTGGATTATATAGCACAAATTGTGCATGCCACAAGGACCGATAATTCCCTGTACATCGCGGCGTCTCCCAGGGCATCGCTATCCATTTTGGAGTCTTCTAAAGCAATGGCGCTGTTAAGAGGCAGGGACTTCGTTACCCCCGAAGATGTGAAGGAGGTTATTGTCCCGGTTATGAACCACCGTATAACCCTCACTCCTGAAGTGGAGATGGAGGGACGGACAACAGCTGATGTGCTGGATCAAATCATTAGTAAATTGGATGTACCGCGTTAGTGAAGTTTCTGAAATCTTTATATCTCAGTAACAGGCTCTTTGTTGGCATTGGACTCCTCGTTTTTTTGCTGATTATCTGGCATTTTTATGATTTTCTAGAGCCTATTGCTCAGCTTTCGGTTTTTCTGCTGCTGGGAATGATCGTGCTGGATATAATAGTCTTGTATTTAGGAAAAGGACAAGTGACCTGTGAGCGGACGTTGCCGGAAAAGTTATCCAATGGTGACGACAACAACGTTTTTCTGGTGGTTACCAATCAATATCCCTTTCAGGTACGGATGAAGGTTTTGGAGGAACTGCCAGAGCAATTTCAGGTACGCGATAAGACGTTCACTATAGATTTAGCACCTGGGGAACGAACCGTGATCACTTATATCGTGAGGCCGAGTGAGCGAGGAGAATATCATTTTGGCAAAACGAATCTTTATGCGTCAACAATGGTGGGCCTAATCGAAAGAAGGGTTGCGGCAGGGGAAGATACCATGGTACCTGTTTACCCGGGATTTTTGCAAATGCGCAAATACGAGTTTCTGGCGATCTCCAATAGATCCATGGAATTTGGCATTAAGCGCATGCGCAGGGTTGGACACAGCTATGAGTTTGACCAAATCAGAAAATATGTACAAGGCGATGACATCAGGTCCGTGAACTGGAAGGCAACAGCACGCAGTGCCGACCTCATGGTTAACCAATATCAGGATGAACGCGCTCAAAACGTATATGTTATTCTAAATGTAGGCAGGGTCATGAAGATGCCGTTTAAAGGATTGACATTGCTGGATCACGCGGTAAACTCAGCCCTGATCATGCTCAACGTAGCACTCAACAAGGATGATAAGGCTGGGCTGATCACATTTAGCAATAAGATTCACGCTTCATTGACGGCCAGCAATAAACACGCTCAGCTCAACGCTATATTAGAAACGCTTTACAATGTAAAGACTGATTTTGCGGAAGCTGATTATGAATCGATGTATTACAATCTCACAAAAACCGTGAAGCAGCGAAGTTTGCTCTTGATGTATGTCAATTTTGAGAGTATGTTCAGTTTGCAGCGGGAACTGACTTATTTAAAGAGGCTTGCCAGGAAGCACTTGGTGGTGGTAATATTTTTCAAGAATACGGAATTGTATAATCTGACTGAAAAACAGGCAGTTGATACGGAGGGAATCTATATCAGAACGATAGCTTCTAAGTTCATGTACGAAAAAGAACTGATTGCCAAAGAACTGGAGCGATTTGGAATACAATCCATTCTAACCACGCCGGAAAATCTTACGGTAGATGCCATCAACAAATACCTTGAGCTGAAAATGCGGGGGATGATTTAGGTCAGCGGTGTGTAGGGTCGGTGCCACTCGGTTGGTTGTGGTGTTTTATTCAACGTCATCCGGCCCACGTATTATGCATCTCACGAATAGGGTGTGTTCCACTAGCCTAGCCGTAAGTTGCGTTCGATGTATAGGGTATCTGTATCGAGATGCACCATCTCATCAGTCAATGTAAAATTATTGGAACGTGGATAACGCGGATTTTGATGAAAACCGCAGATTTTAATTGTGGTTATCCGCATAAATCTGCTTGATCAGTGCCATCCGTGTTCTATGAGAAGTCCTTTCACTGAAGCTGTATTCCTCTTGGCCCCAACTCCAAGCATCTAAAAAAGAAGGCACAAAAAAAAGCCTGTCTCGATAGATCGAGACAGGCTTTCTATGCTTGTTAGAGCTAGAATTATACTACTTTAACATTAACGGCATTTAAGCCTTTTCTGCCTTCTTGTAGTTCGAATTCTACTGCGTCACCTTCACGAATTTCATCAATTAATCCTGATACGTGTACAAAGTGATCTTTTTCTGCTCCTTCTTCACTAATAAATCCAAATCCTTTGGTTTCATTGAAGAATTTAACTGTTCCTTTATTCATTGTTATTCTTATTTGTTCTTAGAAGCTGCAAAAGTACTCTTATATCAGTAAAACTGATAATTTTTTATGCTTCTTCTGTGTTTTTTGAGGGATTATGAAGGATTTACTGGCTATTTTACCACTTTTACCTGCACTGCCATGGGCCCTTTTTGTCCCATTTCGACTTCAAAGCTGACAAGATTATTCTCTTTGATTTCTTCCAGCACGTTGTTCACATGAACAAATACACTTTCCTGTGTTTCGGAGTCTTTAATAAAGCCAAACCCCTTAGCATCGTTAAAAAAGGTCACCGTGCCTTTTCTTACTGAGTCGGTAATATCAATGGTTTCCAGCTTAGGTACACTTATTAGAATGTCTTCTGCTTTTACCTTTTTCTTTTTGGAAGGATCTGGTGGCGTATCCGTGATCTGTCCATTCTCATCRACATARGCAATCATGTCRTCAAGGCTGCCTTTTTTCTCATTRTCCTTCCTKGCCAATTTCTTAGCKGCCTTGTCYTTTCTCTTCTTTTCYTTYTTGTTTCKAACTTCTTTYTTGTGAAACGTYTCTTGTGATCTGCCCATTTATTCGTTATTGGTTATTTGTTCAACGTTACTTGTTCAACGTTGTTGTTTAGTAATTAAACGTTATTGGTCAAAGCTTATTTGTTAGTGCTTTTGCTTAGCAATGCTTCCAGATCATAAAGATAGTGATCCTTTTGATCAATAATGCGAAGAATAAGAGTAAATAATTTCCTGCAAATTTCGCAAAAAATTAGGATAGTCTCCCCTGATTTGTGAATTATGTCAATAAAGGTGTTGGCAATGCTGAGATAGGTAACTTTCACAAAGCGTTTGATTCCATTCCGAGAAAGCCGTTTGTTAACACTGGTTCCTGCCGATAGATTTGTTGCTGTAACAATCAATCTCTACAAAAATGAAAGCAAGACCAATAATTACAGCGGTGATAAGTGTGTTTTTCGCCTCAGCTACGCTTAGGGCGTCGGACTCATTGTATACATCATTTATCAACGCGGAAGTGAGCGTGGTAGATCTCAAAGAAACAGAAGGACAGGTTCGGGCTTTTGTGGAAGCGCGAAACATCATTCCAGATTATTTCTGGACTACAAAATCCGACATGACAATAAAAATGACCCTCTCACGTGGCCAATATGCGGCAATTGTTCTGATACTCGACGACTGGGGTTATGTCTACAAGAACAAAGTTACCAGTACCAACTATGCTTCTAAGTTGGATAAAGCGCAACGGGACATGGAAGAACTTGAGATGGAAATCGCACGATACAACCAAGTGATGGACAGGCTTCTGGACACTTCTGATCGATACTTTACTTATTGGGAGAAGGTGATGGTTTTGGAAAAAGAGCTTGCTGTTCTTGCAACATATAAAGGAGAGCTACAAAATGTTAAGCGCGAATTCAATGTAATAGTGTTGTTTAAGGAAGAAGCGAACACCACCAATCAAGAGGGCGTAAATTGGGTCAATATGCCTGGTGTAGAGTACTCCATACTCTTTACAGAAAATCCGATAGCGGGTTTGTCTCCCAAACAGATGAGGGGGTACTCCATGAAATACATGTTTACCAGGGGTAAAACTTATGGTCTTCTGAGTATCTATAAAAGCACTGAGTCTAATTCCGAAGGAACTTCAATTGACGATATCTATATGTTAGGGGTAGGACAGGATCTGTATTCCAAACATTTGGGAAGGGGAAAGCATAAGTTTTTCAATCTGTACACCAGTTTTACCGCAGGTGGATATCTGGCTTCTGGGCCCGAAAGAACCGTGGCTTCGGCATTTATTAACCCCTACTTCGGCGTGGAAATCTTCAAGAGTAAAAATATCCTGATTGATAACAAGGTGGGGTACTTCTTGCCTTTTGCGGAGAATCGGACTGCAAGAGGTCTACTTTACAGCGTTTCTTTAAATTTTGTGTTCTAATGCTGATAGGTAACCATATAAATTACCTTGTCTCCGCTATGATCACTCCAAAGTTTCCATCCATCTGAGTCCAGTTTTTTGAAGGAAGATACGTGCGGGATACAAATCCATCCAGATACAATGCATTTTTGCACCCCTGGATTTTGAAGAAAGAGGCGAAGTCGTAAAAATTGATGGTCTTTTTTGACATGGCAAATAGCAGGTTGCCATCGGGAAGTATGCCAACTCCATTTCTAATGTGCAAATTCTTTGAACCATCTATCAATCTTGGATGTACTGTTCCGTTAATGAGCAATAAGGGCCCTGACTGGGTGGCGTATTTAACCTTCTGATTC
>JAESRW010000043.1 GCA_016764395.1 Flavobacteriales bacterium | reverse complement strand
TTTGTTCAATCCAACCTGGCTGATATTTGTGCCTCTTACCAACGTTCCCTAATTGAAACGGTGCTTGACAAGTTCATCAAGGCCATTGACATCTACAAAGTCAACCACATTGGCATCGCGGGAGGCGTAGCGGCCAACTCCTACTTGAGGAGTCGGATTGCTCAAATAGGAGAAGAGAAAAAGATAAACGTGTACATTCCAAAATTTGAATATTGTACCGACAATGCCGCGATGATAGCGGTCACGGGGCATTATAAATTTAAACAAGGGCGTTTTGCTGATCATTCGGTAACTGCGGAGCCTAGGGCGGGGATAGTTGGTAGTTGATGGTTGTTGGTTGTTGGTTGATGGTTGTTGGTTGTTGGTTGCGGGTTGCGGGTTGCGGGTTGCAGGTTGCGGGTTGTAGGTTGCGGGTTGTAGGTTGCGGGTTGCACGTTTCGGGTTGCGGGTTGCGGGTTGCGGGCTTTAGGTTGCCGATTGTGGGTAGGTTGCACGTTTTAGGTTAAGAGTTATGGGTTACGGGGTAATTTGGGATGGAAAGTGGAAAGTGGAAAGTGGAAAGTAGAAAGTGGAAAGTGGAAAGTGGAAAGTGGAAAGTGGAAAGTGGAAAGTGGAAAGTAGAAAATTATAGATCAAAAATAGTGATCACTAAGAGGAAAGTGATGCACCGTAGTTGAGTTTAGCGAAGGTCCACTTATCAAGCACTATTTGCAACATAAAACCTGCAACCCGCAAACGCAACAACAAACCGTAACTCGCAAAACAAGCAACAAGTCACAGCCAGACAACTAGATCGGACTATAAATCTCGCACTCAGGATTGAAGGCAAACCAAGCGAAGGCAAAGTGGTTGCCGTAGACAATTGACTCCAGCTGTGAACCCATTAATTCACCTTCAACACACTTTCCAGTAATACTCCATACTGAACCAGTTTCATTATCTGTGAATTTTCCCTCTGATTCCTGGAATGTCAATGTTTGACCATTCACAGTTCTTTCAAAAACGGTAACTGCACCAATATCCTTAGACTTGGATATGTCTTTATTGTCCATTACTGAAACGGTTCCCGACTTGAAGAATACCGCTACCGAAAGCCCGTTAGGATCATGGTTGATCACCTTTTCAGAACTCACAACTGAAAGCGGATAAACAAAGTCTTTCCCATCAGAAAAGACGGTGATTACACGCTCCATCGCGGGCAAGCGGTCATCCACCTTGTCTTTGAAAAAACGATAAGGTTTACCCTCTTCTAGGTCGTCATATTTCTCATAGGGATTCATACCGTAGGCCTCCCCTTCCTCCAGTTCCATTCCCGTTTCCGTAGAAAGCATCAGGCCCTCTGGATAAGAAGCGAAAAACTCCTCGTAAGAGATCAACAAAGAAGGCACAAGCGTGAGTTCAGCTCCATTTAAGTCACCCACCAAGCCTTCGCCGGTGAACTGCTGCCACCAGGTTTCAGTTTCGTGATCCCACATAACCATATCACTCTTTCGCAACATCCCTCCTACTCCCAGCGTAAGCACGTAATCTTTGTCTTTAAAGCTAAGTCTTCGGTCAAAGACCATAGCGGCATTACACAAAGGACAGTAGGTGATGGCAACGGGTATACCGCCCACAACATCATTGACAATTTCATGGAACATGAGGATGCTCAGAGGGTAACCTCTTGATTCACCTTCGATCTCAATCGAAATGACCGGTTCATGCTCAAAAAATACGCTATCGGCTGCATCTTTTCCCCAATATTTCGGCTCATAGATTGGTGGAATTCCATCACGAGGGAGCAGCGCAAGAAACTCACTAATAGGAACGCTCGCATTGGAAGTGTCAGTAGCCCATATTTGAACGGGTTCTTTTTTCTCATGCCCATCTTCAGCACAACCGGTGCCCAGAAATAAAGACGAAACAAAAAATAGTAGGTAAAATAAGTTTTTCATAGGGTGTAATTTGCCGGCAAATCTAATTTGATTATTCGTTTTACAAARGTCTTTACTAAGACAAATAGACCAATACGCCAAACCCGCGCATGAATCTCGAAATAAGTGAACGTATTAGGTTATTATCTGCTCTAGGCTTTCTGTTTGTTCATTACTTCTGTCTGCCGCCGGATGGATTCCTTGTGTATAATCTTAAGAAGACCACGCATAAATTGTTNACTCAACCCCATTGCTGAAGCTGTCGACAATCTCTCTTCAATGACCTCTTCCCATCTCTTCATCTGAAGAATTGTGACGTTATTCTCTTTCTTATACTGTCCTATTTTCTCGGCAATATCCATTCTTGAGGAGAGTTTCTGGGTAATTTCCTCATCTATATTATCGATCAACCGCCTGAATTCATCCAGCTGTGTTTTGAATTCTTTATTTTTCACAATGGGAGTTCTTACTATTAGATCATTGAGCAAATGGTNNYCAMTRYYTYWKSMRTRWKYWRMTGAGAAGCATCACTCAATGCGGCTCCGGGATTAATGTGAGATTCAATCATAAATCCGTCCATGTCCATATCCAGTGCCTTTTGAGAAATAAAGGGAATCAAATCTCGAACACCCGCAATGTGACTTGGGTCACAAAGAATAGGAACTTCAGGACATATTGATTTCAACTCAATAGGATATTCCCACATAGGCTGATTTCTAAAAGGCGATTTTTCGGAGGATGAAAAACCGCGGTGAATGGCCACCAGGTGATTGATTCCCGCTTTGTTGATGCGCTCCAATGCGCCTACCCACAACTGTAGATCAGGATTGATTGGRTTCTTCACSCCTATMGGAATATCMACWCCTTTYAMAGCATCCGCWATCTCYTGCACKGAAAATGGATTTACAGAGGTRCGKGCYCCAATCCAAAGCATGTCWACACCATGYTCCARRCAGGCTTCYACATGTTCGGTATTKGCYACCTCTGTGGCKACTTTCAAYCCGGTYTCYTCCTTAACYGCCTGCATCCACTTCAGYGCMTCTACMCCAAYYCCTTCAAARGAACCAGGTCGYGTACGYGGCTTCCAAATACCTGCTCGGAAATAAGATATCTTCTGGTTTTTTGCCAGCTCTCTGGCGGTGGCCAACATTTGCTCTTCTGATTCAGCACTACACGGACCTGCTACTACAAGCGGTATTTTTTTATCCGTTAGCCAATCCGTTAATGGGTTAATTTTTAGATCTACAGTCATGATTCTTCGTTTTTATTCAATGTTATTCCCTCAAGCACCCTGCGAACTTCATTCGCCTCCGACATTAACGATTCCAGGGCCGTCACATTCTTATCGTCTATTAGCTTTTTAAAATTGATGAGCTTTTCAATATAAGTTCCCAGGGCAATTGAAATGTTCTCCTGATTTTGCTCGAATATAGGTGCCCACATAGAGGGGGCAGATTTAGCCAATCGCACCGTTGAGGCAAAACCAGATCCAGCCATGTTAAAGATGTTCTTCTCATCCTTCTCAATTTCTAACACCGTATTGCTTAAAGCGAAGGAGGAAATGTGAGAGAGATGGGATACATAAGCAATGTGTTCATCGTGCTCTACTGCATTCATGTTGACCACTTTCATCTTCAAAAATTGGTACATTTTTTCTACCAGAGAGATGGCCGCTGCACTGCTCCGCTCCCGATCWCAAATAATGGCCACCTTGCCAGCGAAAAGTCCATCAATCGCCGCGGCTGGCCCAGTAAATTCCGTTCCAGCAATTGGATGTGTCGCTACATACTGTGCTCTCCTCTTATGTTTACCTACTACCTGGCAAATTCCATTTTTAGTGGATCCCATGTCAGCAACTACTGTTTCAGGCCCAACAACATCCAACACCTCATTGACAATGTGCCTGGCAGCATCAACTGGAATGGCAATAATGACAAGATCCGCATCCTTTACCGCCCCATGAATCGGTTTCACCTCGTCCACCAAACCAAGACTTAGTGCCTCCTGATCATGTGCAGGATTGGCATCCACACCAGTGAGATGTGTTGCGAAGTTGCTACTTCTCAAGTCGCGCGCCAGGGAGCCTCCAATTAAACCCAATCCTATTATCGTTACCCTCATCCCCTGCTCCGTTGAACGTATTCATTTATTCGCCTTGCCGCTTCAGTCAACTTGTCGATTGTACTACAAAGCGAGACCCGAACATATCCTTCACCATTGCTTCCAAATATAGTTCCCGGAGCCAAGAATACTTTTGCCTCTTTTAAGATTGAATCGCAATAGTACTCCGCACCGTATTTTCCATTCCTGATCTTGGCCCAAACAAACAGCCCAGACTGTTCCTTGTTATAAACACAATCCAACGCATCCAACAACTTCCACACCTGGACCCTTCGATTCTTATACTCACTATTTAAGGCATTGAACCAATCATCACTTTCTTGCAACGCTGCTATACCACCCCGCTGAACAGGAAGGAACATCCCCGAGTCAATGTTGCTTTTGTACCTCAGAACTATTTTGATATGTTCGGCTGCGCCAGAGACCCATCCCAGCCTCCATCCGGCCATGTTGTGTGATTTGCTGAGCGAGTTCAACTCTAGCACCACCTCTTTTGCACCCGAAACAGCCATCATGCTCAAAGGTTCGTCGTTCAATATCCGGCTATATGGGTTATCATGACAAATAAGGATGTTGTGTTGTCGGCCAAAGGCCACTATCCTTTCGAAAAGGTCCAAACTGCCCTTGGAACCTGTTGGCATATTGGGATAATTGATCCACATTATCTTAACCCTGCTCAGATCCATTTGATTGAGCTGTTTCCAATCCACGGCCCAATTATCGCGTGCATCCAGATTATAGTTCACCGTTTTGGCCCCAGCCAAATGGGTGGCTGCCGAATATGATGCATATCCAGGGTTGGGAATCAATACTTCATCTCCCGGGTTTAGGAATGCCATGGAAATATGAGCCACTCCCTCTTTAGATCCAAGCAAAGGCAGAATTTCAGTATCYGGATTGAGCGCTACCCCATACGTTTTTTCCGAATAGGTAGCAATGGACGATCGTAATTCCGGAATTCCCTTGTAAGACTGGTAGGCATGTGCGCTATCCTTGACTGCCTCAGAAGAAAGTGCTGCAATGACGCGAGGAGACGGTGGTAGATCCGGGCTTCCGATTCCCAGATTCAGCACATCAGCACCTTCRAGATTCATCTCCCTAATCTCCTCTAGTTTTGTAGAGAAGTAGTACTCCTGGATGTTACCCAATCTATCTGCAGCAGGTATCGCCATTTTTTCCATAAAAAAAGTCCCTGAAAGGGACCTCAATGTTTATGTAATGTTTAACAATTATTCGAATCCCTTTAGCTATCTCCGAGCATAATAGGAAAAAAAATATGTTGCCCAATTGTTCATGATGACGTAAAACTACTCTTTTTTAACCAATGGTAAAAAAATTTCCAAGGACTCCGTTTCCCAGCCTCTGGGTTTCTCGCCTCTTTTAGCCTTATAGATTTTCCGAATCGCCACCAACTGCGAGCTAATCATGGCCTAATCTAAAGATTCATATAGGACATATAATAAATCTGAGTATCTATGTTTTATGACTCAAAATGACTCGATTACAAATTCAGTTCTCCTATTCTGTGCTCTTCCATATTTTGTCTTATTTGAAGCCACTGCTTTTGTCTCTCCAAATCCTTTAAACGAAAGACGATTGTCGTCAACCCCGCTCAGAACCATATAGTCGTTAACTGACTTTGCCCTTCCTTGTGAGAGCTTCATATTATCTTCGTCTGACCCTACATCATCTGTATGTCCATGAATCGCTACACGCATATCAGGGTTATCTTTCAGATAATTAATGAAGCCATCAAGAATGATCATAGAAGAAACGGTCAAGACCGAGGAGGAATTTGTTGCAAAGTTGATATTATCCAGTTTATAGGCTACCCCTATCGTTACCTGCTCCAATGCCACATCCAATTTCGTAACAACCCCATTTTTCTCCTCATCATTCTCCTCATCTTTAAATTGTACCATTTGAGATGAGAATGCATAGTTCTCCGAAACCACATTCACCACAAACCCGTCTTTTTGATCTTCCTCCAAGGTAACAATAGCAGCATATACTCCTGAGGCGGAGTCCACATTCACTTGAGTCGTTTCTTTGGTTCTTACGTTGGTAATATCCATTCTTCCACCAGTGATTGCTTTACCCTCCTCATCTTTGATGGCCCCTTTTAGAAAAAGCACCTCTGACGGCCGTGCGCCTTCATATAGTGGAAACTCATATAAATCCCATCCACCATAACTCTTGTACTTCTCTGATTCATTGGTAGAAGAGAAGTATCCAGTTGCCCCATCAGTGCTACAGAAGAATCCCAGATCATCCTGTTCTGAGTTGATAGGATATCCTATGTTATGGGCTTTGCCCCACTTGTACCCAGATTCAGTTTTGTCCATAATGGAGTAAAAGATATCATACCCACCTAATCCACGGTGTCCATTGGAAGAGAAATAGAGTGTTTTTCTATCTGGATGAAGGAAAGGAGACTTCTCATTTCCAGTGGTGTTGATGTTTTTGCCCAAAATACTGGGTTTCCCCCATACCCCGACTGAATCTTTGACCGTTTTGTAGATATCGATACCACCTACTCCYCCCTCCCGGATACTGGCAAAATACAACGTCTTCCCATCGGAGGAAATGGTCGGTTGCGACTCCCAACTTTTGATGGTGTTCACATTTTCGCCAATTGAGCGGATGTTGGTCCATATGTAGTCTGAACCTGATTCCTTCAACTTTTGTAATTCGTGCCTCACCTGCGCTTCGGTCATGTCCAATTCTTCCGTCATCCAGCTGATATCCATCATGGAGTTGGCATCAAGTTTCATATAATCTGCCGTATATATATCACAATTGTTATATCCGTTACTAAGTGGTTTACAGATGGTAAAGTACATGTGTAAATTGTCAATAGTAAGGCAGGCGCCCCCTTCATTGCTCCCTTTATTAAACGGTGCAGGTAATGCTTTTCCTCTTTCAAACACACCGTTCTTACGCTCTGCCACACTGAAGCGCTCTACTATTTTGGGAAAAAGGTCACCCAGCGCCTTTTCCTGAAATTTGCGGGTAAAGTACACCGTTTCCTGATCGGCTGTAATATATGGTAGATACTCATCCTTTGCGGTACATATTCCTTTGACGTTTGTGGGCTCAAAAGGAACCGGATTATCATATAGCGCTCCATAAAAGGTCGCGTCTTTTTTTATTTGCTCCGCTACATTATAATGTCGGTCTGCTTTTATGTCATCAGGCTTTTTCATGAATTCTGCCATGTGCCTGACCGCCTTAGCATACTCCTCCGCTCCATAGTAAATTCTACCAAGATGATAATGTACATAGAGATCGTATGTTGGGCACAATTCCAAGACTTTTTCCAGGTGCTTTAGAGCCGATTTATAACTTTCCCGGCCCATAGCGATCCTCGCCAACTTCCAGTAAGCATCTATAAAATCGGGCTCTTCCTGGATGGCTTCTTTAAGGAACCCTACTTGTTGTGCCTTATCCTTTTTAGCAATCGCTTCGGCCTTTTTGTAGAGTTTCTCGGCCTTGGTGTTCTGCACCTTCTCACATTCCTCTTCCTCCTCAACATCCTGGGCACTTACAAGAGCGCAAACAAAGATGAAGAAAATAAGAATTGCGTAGCTGATGCCTGTAAAAACCGTTTTTCTCACTTAAGGTTGTTTAATAGAATGTGACGCAGTTTTATTATAACGAGTGAAGCATGGGAATGATGGAATATTGGAATTTTGGAAGAATGAAGTATTGGCATAATGTACTAATACACCTTAACCCATATATCTGCTTTCCCTTACTGCATCAATCTACGACAACATCGGTATAATGCGAATATAAATAGCTGAAATACAGCTTATCTTCTCACTACAATGCTGCAGCCTTAGCCTTTGCAGCATTCAAAACATTCTGTGCTTTTTTATCCGCCTCCGAGATAATCTTATCAGCTGTTTTGTCTGTCTTCTTACGGAGCTCCTTGGCTGCAACTTTAGCTGCTGCCTTTTGCAGCGGGCCTTTAGCATCTTTCTCCAATTTGTCAGCTTGAGCATAACCCTCTTTCCGCGTTTTATCAGCCGCTCTCTTCGCTTCCGCCCTAATATTCGCGGCCTGCTTCTCACCTTCCTTTATGATTTTATCCGCCTGCTCCTTGACATTCTTCTTTACCTCTTCTTTCACCTGCTCTTTAATCTCTTCAATTTTCTCCTCGATCTGTTCCTTAACGACCTCCTTGGCTGATTGATCTCCACCGAGCGGGTTAAACGAGCCCAACTTCACAATCGGATCAGTTGAGGTTCCAGTTATTAAAATTTGGACCTGGATTTCTTCACCTACAGTGGTACTGGCACCTGCACTATTCAGCATGCCCGATAAAGCCCCAAGCACTTGCGCCCCTCCTCCTAGTTCAGAAGTAGGAACGGTCATATCCATTACATAGTCCAGTGTTTCATCAAACCCGTTGGATCCTTGAATGGTTGCCTTTGACTTGCCAATTTTCACATCAAAAGGATCTACATATAGACGCCCATCTTTAAACTCATAAGACACGTTCATATCGGTAAGCGTTATTTTTTTGTACTTATCACTCTTTAGCTGATCAGCCAGTTTGTTGATTGTGGTGGAACCCTCAATGACCACCCTGTCAGTAATAAATTTACCGCCTCCTGTCATGGTGTTCAACACCGGTTCCATATTTTGATCCAATACGGCGACGAATTTCATCCCGGTAGAGAAAACACCCGTAGCGCTTTTTCCGATAGGCGCCATCTTTTCCATGGTATTGAAGGTGTTGAACGTTGTTGGAATGTCCCAGTCCTTAATATCAAGCATGAAGTCAACATTTGGTTTCTCCGGGTCAAGGGTACTGTAACTTCCATTCATCACCATGGATCCCTTGAGCATATTCATAAAAATATCAGACATGAATACCGTTTGATCTTTGATAATTAAATCACCTTTAACATTGGTCATTGGCATCTCTTCGTAAAGGATTGTTTCAAACGAGGACGCCAACTTAAAGTCGATATTCTTGGGAACCTCGATGACCGTGTAAGGTACTGTATCCTCTGGTGAGGCAGCCACCTCTCCCTCCGCCGCCGGTTCCTCTTCTTCCATAAATTCATTGAGGTCCAGCATGGTGGAAGTGAGCACATAGCTACCTGCCAACACAACCGAATCCGTTAACGCAAAGCCAATGAAGTTCTCTATTCTTCCCGTTGCGTGGAAGTCAGACTTTCCAAGTTTGCAATCAAAGGCCGTTAAATCAACGTATTGTGGAGAGAACAGCAAGTTTGTTTTTTCGATCAATACACCTTGAGGAAGATCAACACTTTTGTACAAGAGGTTCTCCACGGTAAGCCCTCCAACTGCATGGAAGTCTTCATAGCGCTCTTCATCAATTGTTGACATATTTCCTCTTATAGAGAGATCTGATGTAATCAATCCGCTCATTTCCTCACCTTCTTCCAGCGGGATCACATCACTTAGCTTAGCCAGATCAATCTCTCCCACAAATCCACAATCGATAAATGGATCGGAGATGGGTGTTTTTAGCACCAGGTGAATATCCATAGGATTTTTAGCCAACTCAATATGAAATTTAGAGACATCAATAACAGTCGCATCCTCAGTGCCTCCTGGGTTAGAAATRTTCACAGCCAGGTTAATATTATCAGCYGAWGAAGGYAAATCAGGATACTGGAACATGGCATTCTCAATCARRAYATCMAGMCCAAACKCRGGRATYTCTGTTTCTGTCATGGTTCCCTTTGCAAATCCATCAATGGCCAATTTCCCAGCGGTTTTCACATCGGCAAATTCAGCAGAGTAAACAGCAGGAACAAGCGATAGAATGTTCTTGAATTCCGTTTTGGTTGCAGCGAAGGTTACATCCATCTCAATATCATCCTTTGGCATCGCAACCCAACCGTCCCATCCRAGGATCAATTCATTCAACCTAAATTCATTCTCTTTGAAGGTAAACTTCATAGCAGCCATATCTGCGTCCAAATCGACATCAATTCCAATTTTGGCTTTATTCATCAAAGTAACTCCCTCCATAATGAAAGTAAAGGCATCAATGGAGGTAGCTGTTTCAATCACCGTAAACGCATCGCCGAGGTCACCACTCATCTCAAAGTTTAGGTTCTTGATTTCGGTAAACATGTCACCTTCCCGGTCATCATAYACAATGGTMGTRTTGGTAATRGACARCTTTTGCAGCTCCAGACTGAATGGGCCTGCAGCCTCATCAGACGCTTCATCAACTTCTTCCTCCTCAACGACCTCTTCACCCGTATCTTTTACAATATCCCAGTTGGCACTTCCGTCTTTTAATATAATCGCATTGGCCACCAGGCCATCTACCTCAAAGGTTTTGATATTGTAATTCCCCTCAATGGCTGCCATCAAGTCAACAGTTAGCTTCAAACTACCAATCCCAACAAGTGTGTCTCCCGCAAAGGAGTCAATTCCAAGTACCGATACATTGGCAATATCAAAAGAAAACCTGGGAAAACTGCTAATCAGCGACACATCAAAGTCGCCAAAATCCACTTCGGCATTCAAGTTTTCATTCGCAGCATCTTTCGCAGCCTGAATGATGTCGTCTTTAAAAATAATTGGCAACGCAATAATGGAAGTAATCAACAGCACAATCAAGATGCCGAAGACCATGAATATCTTTTTAATCATAAGAAAGAAAGTGTTAATGAAATTGATGTTAAGTAAGGTATTCCAGTATACAAAATATGGAATTTGGAGGATGGAATTTGCTGTGATGTCGTGGCCCTGTGGGGCTCCGCCCCTCTCACCAACAAGAACTTATCTTCAGAAAACGATATCATTTGCTCCAAAATATTGTTCTTTTTGGGAAAGGAATTTAATCTCACAACGGATACTCAAATATAAGCGATAATCTCAAAAATTATACCCCTAATCAACAGGGCCGGAATTTAATTCTCCTTCAGATTTCGCAATCAAGCTGGCCACTGTTGCATCACCGGTGACATTTACCACCGTTCTGCACATATCCAATATACGGTCAACAGGAAATATTATTGCAATCCACAACGGATTGAGGCCAACCGATTCCAATACGATAATCATTAAAACCAATCCGGCACTGGGAATGGCAGCAGCTCCAATTGAAGCAAGCGTTGCCGTTAGGACAATCACCAATTGCTGACCCAATGAGAGGTCGATCATATGATATTGGGCCATTGCAACAACGGCTACAGCCTGATAAAGACTGGTACCATCCATATTCACCGTGGCTCCAATTGGCAGTACAAAACTGGTAACCGGTTTAGAAACCCCTATGTTATTTTCGATACAGTCCATGGTGACCGGTAACGTCGCAACTGAAGAACTGGTGGAGAATGCTGTTACCTGTGCACGTCGAATACCCGATAGAAACTTTTTAAATGAAAGCCCTGCAAATGTCCGGGCTATCAATGGATACACTGCGTAGATCATAATGCCCAGTCCTATTACCACCACCATTGAATACCATGAAAGGAACACGAGAATTTCTGCAAACTTATCAGGATCTGACCCTGCTGCTTTAACGATTTGTCCAGCCATTAAGGCAAATACGAAAATGGGCATGGCTTTCATCACCAGCCATACCATGCCAATAAAGATTTCATTGAGTCCGTCAATGAGTTTCGCCACGGGCTCACTCTTGTCTTTAGGTATAAGCACCATCACAATTCCGAAGAAGATCGCAAAGAAGATGATCTGCAGCATAGACATCTCCACCAATGACTTGAATATGTTCGAGGGTACCACATCGACTAGTGGTTGTAGTGGCCCAGCGCTCTTTTGGCTTTCCCTCTTCTGCATTTTATCTTCCACCCATTCATTCACAGGTTCACCAGACTTGGCTATGACGAGTGCTACGAGCTCTGCGTTGGCTTCATCACAGGAAAGACATATATCATCTAGCACCGTAATACCAGGAGTCGCATCCCTCCAAAGTTCATACTCGATACGGTTCTCTATGCGCATGTCCTGATCAACCATCTCACCTGGCTTTATCAGGTTCACAAGTACCAATCCAAGCGATACCGCAAACAGCGTTGTAATCAGGTAAATACCCACCGTTTTAAGGCCCATTCTACCGAGCTTGGTCACATCCTTTAAAGAGCTTATTCCTGAAATGACCGAGAATAGCACCAACGGAACAGCAATCATCTTAAGGAGATTGATAAAGATATCTCCAAATGGCTTGATATAATCCAGTGTAAATTGATTCCAACCTAGTTTCACTGAGAAAAACGCATAGATCGTTCCCAGGATCAATCCAATAATGACCTGCCAGTGTAGTGCGAGTTTTTTCATGCCCGAAATTATAGAATTAGATAGACTCTTTGTTGAAATACATGTTTTGTCATGCCTTCGGTATAGAACTCCATATAATACGGATACAGTCCTATTGGCAGCGTAGATCCCTCGTTATCCCGTTTACCCTGCCATGGATCGTTGATATCAGAGGTGGAATATACAAGTACCCCTTCAGGATTGTAAATTTCCATGTAGAAACAACCTATGCCTGAACCTATAAGACCAAAATCGTCATTATACGCATCACCATTCGGGGAAAATGAATTGGGGGCGAAGAAACCACATGACCACACCACCTCCTTTTCGTAAACAACGGTATCCATTGGCGTAGTCATCGTAACCGAATAGGTATCAGCAGCAATGACCGTTATGCTGGAACTCGTCTCTCCACCGGGGCTCCACAGGTAGATGGCAGGTGTATCCACCGGAGCCTCAATTCTAATAGACTTACCTGCAGTGAAACACACGGAACCTTTGTCTGCAACGCCAACAACTAAGATATCGGGAACATTGTCAACGAAATCACACTCCACCTCTTTCTTGCTACATGAACAAGACAGCGCCAGGAATAAGGCCAAGCATATTTGTTTGGAGATGTTATGCACCGGACTTTCCGTTAATGAAATAGGTAATGGACCATTTTGAATACCCCACCCCATTAAGTTGCGCTAATCTACTTTCCGTTAGAAATCCCAGTGATGCAAGAGCCCTCAATTTCTTGTTGATGTTCATACCAAAGTCAACTGTAACCGTATTCAGGTCCATATAACTGAATCCAACCAAGTATTTGTCGCCGATTTCACTGACCAAACCAGGAGTAATGGTATTGTAATAATATAGGCGCTCATAAATCACGTTTTATCACCGTTGATTTGTTGGGTCCTAGCCACTAGACTAGATGCCTAGATTGCGCCGATTTGATTTCAGCTTGCGGGCGCTTAATAAATTCAGCTAAAGAGGTATAACCTACTTTAGCCGTAGGTTTTTTTTCGCCTAAACTTTTTCGCCTAAAGATGGGTAAATACACATGTCTACTAATGCCAAATGCGGCTTCACGTCCACGATCCTACATTCGGATCGCAGGGGCAATATCGAACATGGTTCGATTCACAAACCAGTGCACACGGCAGTGACCTATGCCTATGACGATGCGCGGGATCTCGCCGCGGTTTTTCAGGGTAAGGCGCCGGGTTATACCTATGGCAGGCAGGTCAATCCCACGGTTACCGCCCTACAAGATAAGATCACCCTGATGGAGGACGGCGTGGCAACATCGGCGTTTGCCACGGGCATGGCAGCAATCGGCACCACACTTTTTTCACTCTTAAGAGCGGGCGATCATCTGATATCGTCGTCGTTTTTATTCGGCAATACCAATAGCCTGTTTAATACTTTTGCTTCACAGGGCATCGAAGTGAGTTTTGTCGATGCTACCGATGCCGCCGCGGTTGCGGCAGCGATCCAGGATAATACGCGTATGGTATTCCTTGAGACCATTGCCAATCCCAGGACCCAG
>JAESRW010000042.1 GCA_016764395.1 Flavobacteriales bacterium | reverse complement strand
TGGTGGGTATTCATTTTGAGTTTGTTTGATTCAATAGCAAGATCCGTTGGATTAGCGGTTCATTGTTGAATTTGTGTTCATAAAGAAAGACCACTGAACATACAGAAAAGTTACATCTGGCAAATCAAAAAAATTGAGCATTTACAAGCCTATGCTACCATGAATAAAGTTATTATGGAGGATAACCCGATAAATCTGAATTAAAATAGGACGGGGCAAATCGTTAATAGTAACTTTACCCTCGTTCGGAGTAGCGTCTTTAGCCGCCGTAGCTCAAAGAGCGAAGAAGGCTTTTGTCACCGTAGCTTCAAAGGAGCCCTTGCTACATCTTACATGTGCTGACATCTTGCCAATTTTCGTATTTCCATAATTGCTGCTTCTCAATGCTGGTTATTTTACATAACTATCTCAACTTAGGCCTACTGGATATTAAATAAAAAATCAAGAGCATTTGCATTTCATCATGCTACATTTAGTTTTTTTTTGCAGTTGAGGTTTTGACGACAAAGTGGAAGACCTATTCATAGGCCAGAGGCCTGCATTAAAGAAGCGTAGCCTTAAAGCGAAGGTGGGCACGGATTAGGATGGATCAGCATAGGTAATCCCTCCACGCTCACCGTAAAAACCCTTGAATCTTCAGGGGCTTTTACATTTTCAAAACGGGCAAGATTAGTATTTCAGATAAGTGATATTGATTATACTACCTTCCGGGACCTGTTGATTCATCTCTATACATCTAAATCATTTTTTATTTCTAAAACGGCCGCACGGCCTACAGAGGCCAGCTTATTCAGGGTCACACTCATCGTCTCCAAATTAATTTGCTCTTTTGCACTCGTTTCTATTTCACGGATCAGTTTTCCGGCTTGCTTGATACCCATCATATCAATTGACGATTTCATTTTATGAGCTAGCCTTTCGGTTTTCATCCATTCCATTTTTTCAATATCCGTTGTGAGTTCCACCAGCTCCACCGGAAATTCTTCAACAAAAGTGGCCGCTACGGTTTTCATAACCTTGCCATTACCGTTCACCATTCGTTGCAAATAATCTAAAGAATAATGCCGCTGGCCATCATTTGAGGTGAGAGATGTATCATTCGCAATTATCGATACCTCTTCTAGATCCAGGACCAACTTTATTTCTGCGGCTAATTCCCTCTGTTCGTATGGCTTGGTCACCAATCCATCCATACCTGCGTCGATAAACTGTTTACAGTCAATTCGATCGCAATTCGCTGTTACAGCAATTATCGGAACATTCAGCTTTAAACTATTCCTAATCTTTTCAGTTGCCTCTATTCCTCCCATAACAGGCATTTGTATATCCATCAGAACCATGTCAAAAGTGTCATGCTTCAATGCCTTAATAGCCTCAACCCCGTTCACCGCTGTAGTAACTTTATGACGCCACTGTTCTATTATTTCTTTTAGCAGAATCATATTGAGTTCATTGTCCTCTACAATGAGTACGTTTTGTCTGGGTGTGGTAAAATGACGATCTTCACACAGTACCTTCCCCTTGGTCTGATCTTTTACTAAAGGATAATTTAACTCAAAATGGAAAATAGAACCTTTACCAACCGTACTTTCCACCCATATTTCACCAGCGTGTAGCGCAACAAGCTGTTTGCAAATTGAGAGTCCCAGGCCACTGCCACCAAATTCTCTTGAATGAGCGGAGGAATCAATCTGATAAAATTTTTCAAAAATAGAATCTAATTTTTCTTGTGGAATCCCAACACCCGTATCTGCAACGCTGAAATGGACTTTAATTGCACCCTCATTTTTTTCAATTAATTTACTTTGAATACCGATAATGCCTTTGTCCGTATACTTCATGGCATTATCTATCAAATTATTAAAAATTTGTTATAATCTGTTTGGGTCTCCCATTACCAATTCATTATCCAAATCCAAGTCAAAGTGGCAGGTAAGCATGATCCCATTTTCACTTGTTTCGATTTGATGCGCAGTAGCAATATCTGCTAATATTGTGTTAACATTTATTGAAACAGTTTCTTAAAGATAACTCCCCTTTTTGAGATTCTATATGCGAAACCATATGGTTAAATCCTGTAATTAAGGAACCTATTTGGTCTTTTCCTTGCCGATCTGCTATACGCAGGGAATAATCACTTTTGTTTTTTATATGGGTAACAGCATCTGTCAATTGGTTTAGCGGTTTAAGCATCCGTTTATACAATGACATTATTGTGCTAAATGATAGAATGACGATTGTTAAAAACACCAATAATACAATAGCTTGATACGTCTTCAATCTTGATTTCAATACACTTAAATCCGATCTGATTTGTATGTAACCAATCAGCTCTCCTTTAGAGATGATCCGATGATTGATCAAGGCAAAGCTCTCGGTGAACGTAGAAATGGATTTGGCAACTCCAGGAATATAGTTTTCCTCTATATAATCTGCTCTGCTGTATAGTGCTAATTCTGAGCCATCGGCCCTGTGGATAGAAGCTCTTTCAATATACGGTTTGTGTGCTAACGAATTTAGGATTTCAGTAGCGGACCTTTTATCCATGTTCAAGATTGCTGCTGCATTGTTATCCGCTATCATCTGGGATGTTGTTTGCACATCTTCGGTAAGCTCCATTCCATAGTTTACAGAGTCATAGCTATACAATCCAATTCCTATGAATAGCAGCTCGGTGGCCGTTAACACTATTGAAAGGAGAATAATCTTTCTAATCAAACATGCTTGTTTTGTTTTGGCTCCATCCATTTATCCTAAATTTTAAGCTAAGGGGGTAATAATTGTTCTTCATCAAGGTATTATATAGGAATCTATCCGCCAGATTATCGTCTGTGTTCAAAATATTTGTCTTCTAAGCATTCTGTTCATGTAATTGAAATGACACAACAATTTACATGTAACCAAACATGGTGCTAAGCCTATATATTACTCATCTTTAGCTAGTTGCAGTACTTTAAGGTGCTTATTATTCCCATTGGGGAAATTTGATTCCCAAAATGGAAGTAGGGCTGACCGAAATACTACTGGAGCAGGATCTCAATGGTGCTTTGTCAAATTATGCCTACTATCCGGAAGCAGGGATCCGTAAGGATACAATAGTCGTATTGGAGTTTAATCAATCTTCAATAAGATCCCGCGTTCGGCGTAGCGTCTTTAGCGGCCGAAGCTCAAAGAGCGAAGCAGGCTTAGTTTAGAGCGTTCTAGAAGTTTAGCTCGTACATGGTTACTAACGAAATCTGGTGTCAGGCCCGCTAGTGAAGAACATTATCATATATCGAAATTCCGTTGGATTGTGAGTGCGTATGTAATGCTGAAAAAAGAGAATCGATGTACCGCATCTCAAAAACTAAAAATGGGATAAAGGCGGTGAACTTAAAACAGAAACAGGCCACCTAGAAGATCTAATTAGATCAATCCAGCTTCGTTATAGGTTTAAAAATCAAATAACCAGATAGGCGACACGGCTCTTAACGGAACGACAATTAACAATAACGGCTCCCAATGATATTGTGTAGGTGTGGCCAACCCCATGAACAACTCTGATCGTTCAAAACAGGTTAAGAAAAATCGCATTTTGGATTTGAATTCAACCGTTAATAAAGTACCTTTTATAGCATATAACCAATATGAAAATGAAGGAGTTAGTATGCATATTGTCTATTGTCTTTGCTATTGACTTTCAAGGTAATGATGACTATGAAGTTGCAAGGAAAAGAATGGTGTCTACCCAAATAAAGATGCGAGGTATTCACGATACGGCTACCCTCGCTGCTATGCTGAGTGTACCAAGGCATAAATTCGTTCCCGCAGATTTGACCCATTTGGCATATAGGGATAGGCCGGTACGAATTGGCTATGGACAAACTATTTCTCAACCCTATATGGTCGCCTTTATGACTGAAATCCTACAACTTGAAAAGGACTTTAAAGTATTGGAAATTGGGACAGGATCAGGCTATCAGGCGGCCATTTTAGCGGAAATTGTCGATTCGGTCTACACCCTGGAGATCATAACAGCGTTAGGAACCGCTGCTAAAAAACGGCTGGAGGATATGGATTACGACAATATTAGCGTAAAGAATACTGATGGGTATTTTGGCTGGAAAGAGAAGGGGCCCTTTGACGCTATTATTGTAACCGCTGCTGCAGAACACGTGCCTCCTCCACTACTTGCTCAGTTAAAAGATGGTGGACGAATGATTATTCCTGTGGGATCTCCATTTATGATACAACAGTTATTACTTGTGGAGAAAGAAGATAATAGAACAAAGACGAAAAACCTGATGTTTGTTCGATTCGTTCCCCTAACCAGATCCGATTAGCAACAGGAAAGGTGTTCATGCTAACAGCACAGAAAATGTTTGGTGTTAACAAAATTGATTTTTATCATATCAGATTAATTCTTGCTGTTGCCATGCTCTCCTCGGCAATTGTCAGTTATGAAATACAACTGATTCATTTTTTCACCATTGTTCAATGGCACCACTTTGCTTACATGGTGATCTCTATAGCGCTGCTGGGGTTTGGTGCTAGTGGAACTGTAATATCCATTTTTAGAAAGTGGCTCCTTAAAAGAACCGATACACTACTGCCATTATTAATGATCTGCAGCGGATTGTTCATGTCTGTGGCTGTAAGACTGTCCCGTTCGGAGATGTTTCTTTTCGATTCTTATACGCTTTTCGTTGACCGTTTTCAATATTTGCAATTATTGTTGACCTATCTTCTATTCTCCCTTCCTTTCTTTTTGGGTGCACTGGCAATAGGGCTCATCTTCGTAAAAAAAGTATCCGACATTGGAACCTATTATTTTTCAGATTTAGTCGGAGCCGGCATAGGAGGAGCGATGGCAATTTTACTTTTTTGGAAATTTTCACCACAGGAAATCCCTTCAATAATCGCATTCCTACCCATTTTGGCGGGGATTATCATCTTGCGAAAAAAAGCCCGGTTGATACTTATCTCTTTTGCAATAGGGTGTTTAAGTCTTATAGTTTACCATCTGCATCGACCATTTGATTTTTCTCATTCTCAATTTAAAGGGGTGAGCTATGCGTTGAATCTTCCGGAGGCAAAAATAACTTATGAAAAAAGCAGCCCTTATGGCCTCATTCAAGTGGTCTCTTCACCGGTATTGCGCTATGCTCCTGGGTTAAGTTTAACCCATCACGATGCCGTGGCTCCCGGATCTGTTATATTTTACAATGGGGATTGGTATGCCTCCATTCAGCCATGGTCGAAAAAAGATACGTCCCACTTGTTAAATTACACAACCATGTCACTCCCGTACGCTTTTGGTCATCGGAATAGTGTCCTTTTACTCGATGCACATGGCGGATTAGAAATTTCACATGCCTTGTTCAACGGAGCACAACAAATTACAGCGGTTGAACCCAATGAAATAGTCATTTCTCTTTTAAAGCATGAATATGCCCCCATAACCGACTCCTTATTTTATCATCCCAATTTGCAAACTCATGTTCTGGAATCAAGAACATTTCTGAGTCAAACACAGGAAAAATATGACTTAATTCAATTGCCCCTGTTGGGGAATTTCGGAGGCACCGTTGGACTGAATGCACTAAATGAAACAAACTTACTCACAAAGGAAGCATTTTCCGAAATGTGGAATAACCTAAATCCCAATGGACTGATTGCCATTTCATCATGGATGGATTACCCCCATAGAATGCCTTTAAAAAGTGCAGCAACGATCAGTGAGTCTCTGGAATCTTTTGGAATAGCGCATCCCTTGAACCACATCGCAATGATAAAAAGTTGGGGCACCATAACTTTTGTGGTAAAGCGCCGATCCTTGACTCCAACAGACATCAACAGTATTCAATCCTTTTGTCATCAATATGAATTTGACCCGGTAATGCTTCCAGGAGCTGTATTGAAAGACAAAGCACAATACCATACCATGGAAGATGAGAATTTCTTTTATTATCTGGACGGAATATTCAGTTCAAAAAGGGAAAAAATAATCGATGCATATGATTTCAACATTCAACCAGCAACAGACAATAAGCCTTACTTTTTTCAATTCTTACGTTGGAAAAAGCTTTCCGGCATTGCAAAACAAATAGGACAAGCGTCTACACCTTTTCTCGAATTGGGTTACCTAATTGCAGGCGTGACCTTTATCCAGGTAATCACTTTGGCGCTATTTTTAATTATCCTACCGCTTTTTCGTCTGGGGTGGAAAGGAGGAAACAAGGCATGGGTGCTACTTTATTTTTGTGGTTTAGGATTCGGTTATATGTTTCTGGAAATCGTTTTCATCAAACATTTCGTACTCTACCTCGGTCATCCCATTTATTCGGCAGCTATTGTGATCTCTATAATGCTTATAAGCTCAGGCATAGGCAGTTATTTCTCGTCCCGACTCAGGACGCATCGAAAGACATTATTAAAAATAACAGGCATAGTTGCAGTTTTTATTTTGTTCTATGCATTTTTCATTGGACCTTTTCTAAGCAGCACAGTTGGTCTCCACATTTCAACGAAGATTGGGCTTACCTGTGCGTTGATCGCCCTACCCTCATTTTTTATGGGAATGCCATTTCCAATCGGTTTAAAAGCTGTTAATATTATTAGTACAAGCGATGTACCCTGGGCATGGGGCATTAACGGGTGTGTTTCGGTAGTAAGTACCACGTTAGCTGTAATCATCGCCGTCGAATTCGGATTTACGGTGGTTATGTTGTTCTCAGCGGCGGCATACACCATCGCCTTTTTATCGAACTTTTTATTCATTGAAAAACCCAGATAAACGGTTGAAGTTTTGAATGGTTCTTTTTGGCAGTTACTGAGAACTAAACCACTATACACTGAAAGTGGAGCTGCCTGGAGCGGAACAAAAAAGCTAAAAAACCCTCAAAATATTTGGTTTATCAATAATTATTTCATATCATTATGATATCATTTCAATATCAACTAAAAACCCACACTATGCACAAAGAAAAAATCAACCGGCCCATTTCCGGATACACCATGCTATTGGCCCTATTTGTCCTGATAGGCCTCACCATTTTCAGTTTCGCAATCATGCGGGTGCCCATCGCGGCCCTACTTATATTGACCAACATTTTTATCGCAACGGGCTTCTTTTTTATCAACCCTAATGGCTCGCGGGTATTGGTCCTGTTTGGCGAATACAAAGGTACCGTTAAGCACAACGGATTTTTCTGGACCAATCCCTTTTACGTCAGAAAAAGAATTTCACTTAGGGCGCGGAATTTTGACAGTGATCGGGTAAAAGTGAATGACAAGATCGGTAACCCGATCCTCATATCAGTCATCCTGGTTTGGAAGGTAGAAGAAACGTATAAAGCGGCCTTTGAAGTGGATAACTACGAAAACTTTGTAAAAGTACAGAGCGATGCGGCAGTGAGGAAGATGGCAGGCTCCTATCCTTACGACAGCTTTAGCGATGACCATTCCGAACTCACTTTGCGGTCCGGGATGAATGAAGTGAATGATGCATTGGAAAGAGAGCTGGCAGAACGGTTGGAGATCGCCGGTATCAACGTTGTAGAAGCGAGGATCGGCTACCTGGCCTATGCCCCTGAAATCGCCAATGCCATGTTGCGTCGCCAGCAAGCTACAGCCATCGTGGCTGCGAGGTTTAAAATTGTGGAAGGCGCCGTAGGGATGGTAGAGAATGCACTCTTAGAGCTTTCTAAAAAGAAGATCATAGAATTGGATGAAGAGAAAAAAGCGGCCATGGTGAGTAACCTGATGGTGGTCCTCTGTGGAGACAGAGACGCCACTCCGGTGATCAACACAGGCACATTGCATCAATAACGCATGGGTAAGAAAAAGGCTTTTGTATTGCGACTACCTCCCGATACGATGAAAGCCATCGAAAAATGGGCGGCAGACGAATTCCGTAGCGCCAACGGTCAGATCGAATGGATGATCAACAAAGCGCTAAAAGAGGCAGGGAGGGCTAAGCAGAGAAAATGAAGGCTACTTAAAATTAGGCCTGCGGTTTCCGCAAACAAATTATTACCTTCCCTGCTCCTAACGCTTCCTGTTCCCGGTAGCTATGGTGATTTATTATTTCTCACCTGGCTACCATAGAAGTGTTCTATTGATACCCATAAGAGGATCAAAGCATGTTGATTACGCATTGGAAATCAATCACCATAACCCTGGCGTTCTGCCTTGCTATGGTTTGGAATGTATCAGGCCAGGCTCCAGGTTGCCCAAATGTCACGGCGGGCCCGGACACCACCCTGCCCTGCGGGGTTACCTGCACGGATCTCACGGCCTCGTTGTTAGAAACAGGCAATACCTCCACCTACGCTGTTTCTTCCTTAGCTTATAACCCCCCATTCTCATTTACCGGAGGAACATCCATCTTCATCGGCGTTGACGACCAATGGTCAAATATTATCAACCTACCATTTAATTTCTGTTTTTATGGGAATTCCTATAACCAGTTTATCATTGGGGCCAACGGATTGCTCTCATTTGATGTATCTATGGCAGGAGGTTGGTGCGCGTGGTCCTTTAACGCAGCTATCCCAGCGCCAGGACCACCTCCAGGTGGCATTTATAACAACTCCATAAACGGAGCATACCATGACATCGATCCATCCATAACGTTTACAGGTGCCGGTAACGATATCAACTTTGCTGTCTTGGGTAACGCACCTTGTAGAACGGTGGTGGTCAACTTCTTCGACGTGCCGCATTTTAACTGCAACAATGAAACAACGACACAACAGATCGTCTTGTATGAAACCACCAATGTAATTGAAGTGTACCTTGAAGACAAGCCAACATGTTTCTTTTGGAACAACGGAAACGCCGTCATAGGATTACAGAATGCAACAGGTACTGCGGGCATCACCCCTCCGGGAAGAAATACCGGCAACTGGAGCGCTTCCAACGAAGCATGGCGCTTTACCCCAGATGGCCCGCCCAATTTTCAGATTGAATGGTTCGATCAAAACAACAATTTAATAGGATCAGGAAATCCTCTGAACGTCTGCACTACCGCTTCCACCTCATACATTGTAAAGGCTACTTATTCCAATTGTAATAGCGGGACCATCATTGTAACGGATACCACCGATGTGATCATTACCGGCCCGTTCATCCAATCGGTTAATGACCCATCCTGTACTATTGGTTGTGACGGAGATGCCACGGTAGGGATAACCAATGGGGTTCCTCCTTACACCTATGTTTGGGCTCCATCAGGTGGAACGAGTAGCACTGGAACCGGATTATGTGCCGGCACCAATTACACGGTAACTATTATTGACGGCACTACCAACACCTGCTCCATTCCATTTTTCTTTAACAACCAAACAGTGGCTGCGGATATTACGGCATCAACAGATCCAAGCTGCTCGGGGATTGCCGATGGAAGCGCAACATCGATTCCTATTGGAGGCACTGCTCCATTCACCTATTCGTGGTCTCCATCAGGAGGAACCGGACCTTCAGCAACGGCATTGAATGGGGGCGTCACCTATACGATCACCATTACGGATTCGGCAGGATGTATAAGTTCGGATACCGTTACGCTATCGGAACCTTTGCTATTACAAGCCAATATCACGTCCGCAACGAACCCTTCTTGTGACACGACAATAGATGGCTCTGCACTCGTTTCGGTTACAGGAGGAACAGGCGCCTATACCTATCTCTGGTCACCAACCGGCGGAACAGGCACTGTAGAAACGGGATTAAGCGGAGGGATTCCTTACACTGTGAATGTAATTGATTCAAATGGATGTGGGAGCTCTGACATGGTTACCCTGGTAACTCCCCAGCCAGTTATTGCAACCTTGAGCGCTGCTTCAAATCCTTCTTGTGCAACTAGCAATGATGGTTCAGCCGCAGTTACGGTAACCGGGGGAACAGGAAGCTACACCTATGCCTGGTCACCATCAGGAGGTTCAAACAATGTAGCGAACAATCTAAGCGGTGGAATACTTTATACGGTATTTGTTGTGGACTCCAACAATTGCGGAAGCGCCACATCAGTTACTCTGACCACTCCTCCTGTTCTTATTGCCAACGTTACAGACTCTATCAATCCTTCATGTGGTTTCTTTGCAGACGGTACCGCAACCGTTTCTACAACAGGAGGCACAGGGGCCTACACCTATGCCTGGTCACCATCGGGAGGAGGTGCACCCATTGGAGTTGGACTCAGTGGCGGGATACCCTATACCGTAGTGGTAACAGACCTTAACGGATGTACAAGCGCAGATATGATAACATTGAACGCTCCACCCCCTTTAATTGCCACCATCTCCGGTTCAACCCCACCATTCTGTTTCAATACTGCTGATGCAGATGCCACCGTTAATACCATTGGTGGATTAGGGAACTACACCTATCAATGGTCACCTACAGGAGGCAGCGCTCCGACTGGGACCAATTTGAGTGCGGGCATCTTGTATACGGTTTCAGTTACGGATTCCATGAATTGCACAAGTACCGATACCATTACGATTATGGGTCCATTGGCCATGACGGCCACTATTACGGCCACTACCAATCCATCTTGCGATACCTCCAGTGATGGTAGCGCAACCGTGCTGGTATCAAATGGCGTGGGGCCTTATCTTTATTCGTGGGCTCCCAGTGGAGGAACCGGGACGACTGCTACGGGACTATCCGGAGGCGTTACCTATACAATGAACGCCACCGACGCAAACGGCTGTACACTTTCCACAACGGTTGACTTGATTTCCCCACCGACCCTCTTGTCTTCCATTACCGGACTGGATAGTCTTTGTGAAGGCGATACACTTACCTTAACCACGCTAACATCCGGAGGAACGCCAACTTATTCATACAGCTGGCAGCCTTCAGGCGGAACTACGAGCAGCAACGCTTATACGCCACTCACCAATACCACCTATGATGTAACGATCACGGACACGAATGGATGTTTGTTTTATCTGACACATGATATTGTGGTAAATAAACTACCGGTGGTCAACTTTACCTCCGACATTATTGATGGTTGTCAACCCATAGTGGTTGAATTCACCAATACCTCACCCAATGTGGTTACAAATTCCTGGAACCTTGGAAACGGTTCAAGTACAAGCAATACGCCATTCACCAGCAACTATGACAGCGTAGGATCCTATGATGTAAGTCTWACCATAACCGACACCAACGGCTGCGCAAACTCATTCACTCAGGTTGATTACATCATAGTGCATCCGAATCCTGTKGCAGATTTTGAMGCCAGTCCATGGGTYGGAACRACAGTTTCCCCTACCCTCAATTTCTCAGATGAAAGTACGTAYTCYACCTGTTGGTATTGGCAATTTGACACTTTGGGAACTGACACTACGGAAAATCCGCAATTCACTTTTCCAGGCGAAGACACTGGCACATACCCCGTTCAGCTAGTGGTGTGCACAGAATTTGGTTGTATTGATTCGGTAGTGCGAAATGTTAGAATTAAGGGCGACTTCGTCATATTTGTGCCCAATACATTTACGCCAAACAATAAAGGACCGAATGAAGCATTTATTCCTATCGGATTTGGACTTGACTATTCAAAACTTGAGATGTGGATTTTTAACCGTTGGGGTGAAGAGGTTTATTATACGGATAACGGTGTACCCTGGGACGGAACTGATCAAACTGGAAGTGGCAAACCACAGATGGATGTATACGTATGGATGACAATTTACCGGGATGAAGATCGTATGTTGCATCGCGGCATGGGACATGTGACGGTGTTGAGATAACATCATGACAATCGAAAAATCTCAATAGAAAGCACCAAACCAGCCGACATTTTAAAAAGAACCTTCAAAGAGGTCCTCAAGTGTCGAAGGACCCAACCAGGATTTATTGYGTGAAAGGCTCAAGCTATMAATCTTCTTCATTTTTTTGTTGGGTTATTCTAGCATTAGATTGGGAAGTCCTATAGAACTTTTGCATTACACGGGAACCGAAATTATACCGAGGGAAAATTGAGTGGTTATACTCATTATAATTAAGTACTTTTTTTTGCCTTAATTGCAGATATCTGACTAATTTGCTTGGCAAAGCAACCCCCCTCATTTAAAACCCACACAATGTCCAATTCCACTAGCGTTACATCCTCTTTTTTATGCGCTTTGAGGATCAAATCCTTTATCAAGCCAATTATTAAAACCTTTGCATCTCTTGGAAAGCTTCTTCCAATTCTCATCGCATTATCTGGATCCATGAGCAATGAATCCGTTGCACAGCCTTTAGCCGCGAACTTCGGTTGGGATACGAGCACGACCTGCCTGGGAGATTCTACGTTGTTTATCGATAGCACGCAATACGGCACACTACCTTATACGTATTCCTGGAATTTTGGAGACTCCGGCACAGCAGATACCTCTAATATGGCATCTCCATACTATGTTTATTCAGATACGGGCGATTTCAATGTACGACTGATTGTAATGGACAACTTGTCTGTCATAGATTCGATCATTTTGACCATCAATATCGCAAGCTGTTGTGCGATCATACCCTACCCAATGGGAGTAGATGAGTCTTGCGTGGGGGCTTGTGACGGAATAGCGTATGTGGACCCTACTGATGGTGTTCTACCATACACCTACCTCTGGGATGATCCAAGTGCTTCCACCTATGATTCTGCAGCTTTCTTGTGCGCTGGGACATACAATGTAACCATTACTGACAGCTTGGGTTGTGTAGAATTTGCCAGCGTAATGATTTATAGCCCTCCTGGTATTTATACCGATTCAACATTCGGGTCGCCTGCGCTATGTAATGGTTCATGCGATGGAATCGCTGCGGTGAGTATGTCTGGGGGATCGCCATATACATATTTGTGGGATGATCCAGGAAGCTCAACGAATGACTCCGCTGTGGGATTATGTGCTGGAATGTATCATGTGACGGTGACTGATACTTCTGGCTGCTGGGTGGTAGACAGCTTTTTGGTAACAGAACCTAGCCCGGTAATAACTTCGGCTAATGGCAGCCCCACACTATGTGCCGGCTATTGTGATGGTTCAGCTTCGGCGAACGCCTCTGGTGGAGTACCTCCTTTGACCTATACATGGGACGATCCGGGTTCTCAGACTACAGACTATGCCATCGGCCTTTGTGCTGGTATCTATCATGTAACGGTAATGGATTTTAACGGTTGTTCGGCCATTGATAGTTTTAACGTAACGGAACCTCCTGTTCTTACGGCCGCTCCTACTTCGATAGCTGCCTCTTGCAACGGGGCTTGCGACGGTATGGCAATTGCCAATGCATCTGGAGGAACACCTCCGATCTCTTTAAATTGGGATGACCCTGGATTTCAAACAACTGACAGTGCCATTGGATTGTGCGCCATGATGTACCAGGTAACGATTACTGACTATAACGGCTGCTCCGATACAGATAGTGTTCAGGTAACTGAGCCCGCACCTTTCACTGCTTATGCCGGGACAGATGCGGTTATATGTGAAGGGAGCAGTCATACCTTATCCGGATCAATAGGCGGAGGTGCATCTTCACTCATATGGTCGAGCATGGGCTCTGGTTCCTTTGATAATGTGGTATTGGCAGGCGCTACTTATACACCATCAGCSRCCGATATARTTGGAGGATCCGTTTTAYTGATCATTACAACAGATGATCCCGACGGAGGTGGGCCYTGTATGGCCGGTATGGATACAGTGCTCCTGACAATTAATCCAGCTGCTACAGTTTCAGCAGGTTTAGATTCAGCTATCTGTGAAGGATCTACCTATTCTCTAATGGGAACCATGGGAGGGAGTGCATCCAGTATTACCTGGACAACCTCTGGAACTGGAACATTCGACAATATCAACTTAGTTGGTGCAATATATACACCTTCGGCAGTTGATATTCTAGGGGTTACAGTTACCTTAACGATAACATCCAATGACCCCGATGGAGCAGGTCCATGCTCGGCGGCTTCTGATCCCATGACACTCACAATTGACCCTGTAGCTAATGCTAGTGCAGGGGCAGATGCGACAATTTGTGGTGGAGATACATATATAGTTTCAGGCGCCCGAGGTGGAAGTGCTACCTCCTCAACCTGGACCACTTCAGGATCTGGAGCCTTTACCAGTGCTTCACTTCTTTCTACCATATATACTCCTTC
>JAESRW010000218.1 GCA_016764395.1 Flavobacteriales bacterium | reverse complement strand
TTGAAATGACATTGAAGTAAAACCGACATTAGAAGGATTAGATTGAGAAAGATCAGGCTTTGGAGTCATTATTTAGTCCACAAAGGTTGCTTCAGCTTTTTAAAAGTCAAGGGTTTTCTCGGCATAAAGCCAACGCACCAGCCACCCCTGATTTATTCCAATTCCTCCTTGTCTTTTAAAAATCTTACGCAGGATTGATGTGTAATCAATAATGTCTAATCCCAAAAATCACATCCATGAAAAATCTAATTCAATTACATCTGCGTTCTGAACTATTGTATTATGTGTTTACCTACCATTATGGTGGTCATAGGGGTATCCTTCAGGTTAGGGCACGCAATTACAGTCAAGCCCTACTCAATCTAAGGTTCAGCTTAGTCAAAATGTATGGCGGGGGCCTTCAGTTAAAGTATTGCAAGCAGTCTGGTTAATTGGTAGTGGTTTGCCCGCCTCAGGAGGGTTCCGCACGAAACAAACCCAGTAGTTCCAATCACAGTCAGTAGTTCGTGCGTCTCTTCAATCGACAGAGTGCCTAAACCCGATTTTGTTGATGGATCTCCTTTACATAAAACCCTCCGCTTAAGATCCATCAATAAAATAGGGTTCGTTCTTTATGGTTTTGCCTTGCTCGCCACAAGTCCTAATGCCTTAAAAACAGGGATATTGGGATACGGCCTGGGCTGAGATCGCGCGTTAGAGCGCAGATATGAAAGCCGTTTTTGGCCTAAAACCTCTGAAAATCCTAAAAACATCCCTTTTTGCCATAAAATTGGATTTACAGAAGAAATGGAAAACAGCTTATAACTCCTCTGATTAAGGCAAAACCCCAACCTTATTTTAAGCAATCATAATGAGGGCTGGCTTTTACAACAACTCGTACACCGAATCAATATCCTCATCATTGATACCAAGATAACGCCTTGTAATGCGATAGGAGCTGTGGTTGAAAATCTCTGAAAGTAAAGTAATGGCCCGTTCGCTGTATCCGCTCTGTTCCCAGATATGGCGCCCGAAAGTCTTGCGTAATGTATGTGTAGAAAAGTTATCAATATTGAGGCGGTACCTTACCCGAATGACCTTTAGCAAACGGTTCAAATGCTGAACGGTAAACACCTTGCCCGTTTTACTGTTCAAAAAAATGAGTTCATCTATGCGCTGTACCCTGCACTTATCGAACAAGCTTCTGGAAACCTCCAGCAACTCCCCGTTGATCTTAATGCGCCTTCGCTTGGAAGTCTTTTGTTCGGTAATGATAAGATGTGGTTTGGTTAACAGATGATCCCAGCGAAGAGTAAGCAGATCAGAGATCCTCAAACCTGTGTAAGAACCCGCAGCCACCAAAAGAGCCAGCTTGTGTTTACTGTCCCGGTTCAGCTTCTGTACTAAAACAAACATATCGTTCCAGTTCAAATAATCAGCCGTTGTTCTGCATCCCTGTAAACTCATGTTCTTAGTTCAGTTAGGTCAGCTGATAATAAAAGTGAATACCCATCAAGCAACTTAAAATGTAACACGCTGAAAAACAAGATAAACCGAAGTTCACTAATGATAAAAGTGAACCTGTCTGCCCCAATAAAAAGAAGATATAGCCTCATAGTAGTTTGGTTTTATTAATATCAAACCTTCCCAATCGCTGTGCAATCTGATTGATTTGCATGGGCGTAAACAATCTGCCGTTAGGCTTGCCAATATATTTATACAAAGGCTTTACCCACTTGTTGAAAGTTCTCAAGTCCACCCCGTAAGCTCTTGCCAGTTGGGTTCTGGTTAAGGGTGGATAATAAAAATGTTGCTGGTTCTTCATGGCGCTAAAAGTATATGATCACAGAACCATCCCTGTAAGAAGCGATGGACATTGATGATAAATGCTGATTAATTACAAGACGAATCTACAGCCGGAGAAAAGGGCAGGTGTCAGGACAAGCAAGAAAAGGTGAGTAAAGCCACGTAAAGAGAGGTAAATCGCCCCAAAAACAACCTGACAACAGACAACAACCCTACAAAACCCCTACAAGAACAAGTACAAATCAGCATCAAGACCACTAAAAACAGATCACTTCATGCTTGCTAATGCACGATAATGCTTGGCCTCATATAGCAAAACCTCTATTAGCCATAAAACGGCCATTGAAGAAACTCTAATCGTATTATATTATGTACTTTGGAACACATCAATGGGCTGTTTAAAATTATCATACTACGAACAGGGGAGAGCTTTAGAAAGAAGTTCTGAAAATCATTTGCGGGTAGTAAGCAAAAATGAAGGTGGACTCAAAAAATGCTTAAGTACTTATAGGTATGGGTTTAACGGTAAAGAAAAAGATGATGAAACTTCTGGCAATGGCAACCAATATGATTATGGGTTTAGGATATATAACCCAAGATTGGGAAGGTTTTTGAGTGTGGACCCATTGTTTCGTGTTTATCCATTCTATTCTCCCTACCACTATGCATCCAATACACCAATCGCTGCGGTAGACGAGGATGGCTTAGAGGGAGATATTAAGTTTAATATAATAGAACGAAATGATATAGCGGCAGGAAAGACACTTTTCCCAGGTGATGTTCAAAAACAAAGAGAGTTTATTAGGGCAGAACAGAAAGGAAGAGCAGAGGGTGCGTTATTTGGTGGTGCTGTTCTTCTTACAGTATTAACCGCTGGTGAAATCACACCATTACTTGCCAGGGCTTGGCTTTGGTTTCAAGCGAATCAAGTAGTAATTGGTGGTGCTGGTGCGTTTGCCCTTGGTGTCCTGGATGAAAGCGGCCAATTACAAGTGGGGGGACCCCTTGATGATGCTGGAAGGGCAGCAACTTTAGCATTCAAAAACTTCTTTTTCAAAAACCCAACTAGCAAAGTGGTACTTGAGTTTTTCGGGGGAGCAAAATCAAAAATAGCTGGAGCACTTAATGTGGATGAAGTAGCTACATCAGGTATTCAAGGAACGATAAGAGACTTTTTTAATTTTGCAAAGAGACAAGGAGTCCTAGGAACTGTAGATGAAATTGTTGCGAGTGGGCCGCAGGGCGAATTCATAGCTCAATCGTCAGTATTGTTAAAGTCTGGTGGACAATTGATCATTAACTCTTCTAAAGGAAATCCATTTGGTCAGCTACCTTCGTCTGAGAGATTAAAAGAGTTGGGCTTTAAGGTTGTTCAAGAAAGTGGAGCACTTTTAGATAGATTTAAGGGTCAAACCTTCAGACGAACAAATGGTACCGTTATTCCTATAGAAGCGGTAAAAACAACGATACTTGAAAAGCTATAAAAATGAACATTGTGCGAAACAATTTTGAGTTTATCTATTCTACAGACTGTGATTTGTCCCCTCCTAAAATAGACGTGAATATGATTACTGTCGAAGTAGGGAACCTTGGGGTTACCTCAGGTCATCCTTTAAGCAAAGGAAAGGAGTTGCTTATGATTACAAAGTGCACTATGAGATTTAAAGGAGTTTTGTTGTCTGAACGTGTAGTTCATGAATACAAAGGAGAACCCTCAAGTGATGATGGATTCAAAGATAGTTATCTTGTAAGTGATATTCAGGAAACAGAAGGAGAGGGGCACATGTATGAATTTGAAGGTGTTATTCAAAATCCTTTAGCTTGGGTCGATTGGAAAATAAAGGCCAAATCATTTGAGTTGGCAGTTGCTGAAACCTCGTGAATAATTAAGGGGTCACAGGTTGGGAGGGTTCATAACACTAAACTCCGCTAGCGCCGACATGTTGTCGGTGCGTGTATGCTGCGGTCTACTCATTCAGCCCCTTTAGCAATACTGCACATTGGCCGCCATCTTAAAATAGGAATCGTGTCCCTATCGAACCAAGGTGACATTGCCGTGTTCAGCTATTTTTATTCCATTTGTAAAAGAGCCTTCCACAAAGTAAACGTAGACGCCCATATTCAAGGGCTTTCCTTTAAATGTTCCGTCCCAGCCTTGGTTTTTATCTGTCGCCTCAAACACTTTCTCCCCCCATCGGTTAAAGAGGACAAAGTGAATCGTCTCAATTCCTTTGCCGTGCACATACAGTTGATCATTGTTGCCATCTCCATTAGGTGAGAAAATATTGGGAATGAATAGGTCGCAGTCATGATCCACCACAATGGTTACCTCATCCTGACCCAAGCATCCATTGTCAAGGACAAATAAGGTATAGGTGGTTGTGATCTCTGGAGAAGCAACGGGATTTGCGATGTTTGGATTGTTCAGACTCTCAGCAGGCTCCCATATATAATTTGTTTCATTCGAGGCAGATAATTTGATGCTGGCTCCTGCACAAATAGTATCATTACTACCGGCACTCACCAAGGGTATTGTCGCTATGGAAAGATTTGTGACTACAACACTATCACATCCAAATACGGTAATCAATGAATCTGTATAAACCCCCGGTGTTTCCTGATATGCCCCACCTAGCAACAAGCTATCTCCGGCGCAAATGCTCATTGATTCTGAGGTGATATAAACTGGAGCGACAATGAGCGTAGTTATTACAATACTATCACAACTACCTGTACCTATGGTATCATAATAGGTTCCAGAAGTCGTTTGATGCAATCCCCCAGCAAACACACTATCTCCAGCGCAAATATTGATAGATACGAATTGGTTGATAAGTGGGTCAATGCTCAGTGTTATTGTAACCAGGCTATCACAACCATTAAAAGCTGTTAAAGTGTCAATATAGACTCCTGATATTGTTCGATAAACCCCTCCAAGCAGTACCGAGTCGCCAGAGCAGATACTCATTGATGCAGCGGTATTTACTCCGGGCAAAAGGTTTAGCATTGTCGTTATACTACTATCGCATCCGTTTACGGATAACAGGGTATCAAAATAAATTCCCGAACTTGTTTGATAGGACCCTTCAAGGAATAAGCTATCTCCGGCGCAAATACTGAGCGATAAGGCTGTATCGTATTGGGGATTTACGGAAAGTGTAGAAATTACAATGCTATCGCAGCCAAGCACGGCGGTTAGCGTATCGTGATAGATCCCTGAGCTGTTCTGGTACATGCCGCTCAGCAATAGGCTATCCCCGATACAGATGCCAAATGAAAGAGAATTGACTATAATCAGGTCCACCGTCAAGGTGGTAATGATCACGCTATCGCAACCGCTAATTGTCATCAAACTATCGGTATAAATGCCTGAAGTTGTCTGATAGGAGCCACCAAGAAATGCACTGTCCCCTGAGCAAATGCCCAGATCCAACTGAATGACATGCACTAAATCGACGAGCAGGTTTGTCGTAATTATACTATCACAGCCATAACCAGACAACAAGCTATCGTAATAAGTTCCAGCCGATTTTTGGTAGGTTCCGCCCAGATATACACTATCACCTGAGCAGATGCTGATAGTCAAGGTTGTGTTGGCTGAATTAACAGACAGTACCGTGACCAACACGGAATCACAACCCTTTGCAGATATTAGGGTGTCACGATAAACGCCCTGTGTGTTTTGAAAAGAGCCTTCCAGCAATATACTGTCTCCATAGCAGATGGTAGCGTTTTGAGGATTGGTTATTACGCCTGGACAGGGTTCGTAGAATTTAATGATGCATATATCCCTACTCCCTGCGTTGGTCGGCTGATAAGCATTCTGAATCGGGAAATCAGTACTCATTGTTCCTCCGGAAACTATAATTCCTCCGTGTAGATCAGACGCCGCAGTGTGCCCGACGTCCGAACTGCTACCACCATAGAATGTTGACCATTTTGGGGTTCCTAAGCTGTCTAGTTTTACGATAAATATATCTGCAGTTCCATTAAGTGAATTTTGGTAAGGATCAACTAATGGGAAGGTGCCCCATGTCACACCAGTGAGAAAGTAATTGGAGTATTGATCCACTGTAATGCCCTGAATAACCTCACTTGAGTTTCCGCCATAATAAGTTGCCCAATTTAGTGTACCAGAACTATCGAACTGGGCGACAAACCCATCTGAATTCCCACCACCATACGATGGTTGGACTGCATTGGGTACGAATAAATTGGTACTCCACACGAATCCTACTAACGTAGCGTCTCCTTTATAATTCACCGCGATGTCCCGCGGTTCGTCTGAAGAATTACCTCCGTAAAATGTGGACCATTTTAAATTGCAGTTCGCATCAAATTTGACGACGAATGCATCTGAAGCTGAATTAAGGGTTGATTGGAACGCATTGGCAATTGGAAAATTGGAAGATGTTGTATAGCCCGTCACAAAAATATTACCAAGCGGATCCGTATCAATGCCCCCGCTAGACTCAGTAATGCTTCCACCTAAATAAGTGCTCCAAACCAAGGAGCCGTTAGAATCAATTTTGGTAATGAACAAATCTCCTGCTCCTGCTGCTGAATCCTGGAAGACGTTGGTTACCCAAATATCATTGCTATAGGTATGTCCAAGTAAGACAATGTTATCCCAGGGATCTATCGCAACTCGGTGAATCACTTCGTTGTCACTTCCCCCATAATATGATGCCCAAATCAATAGACCGGAAATGTCAAATTTGGCAACGAATCCATCGACTGATCCTGGTCCAATCAGGGAACCTTGAAAAGCATTGACCATAGGGAGGTTTGTACTCATTGTCATTCCTACGATTATGGCATTATTTGAACTGTCAGATGCAATGTATACACCTATGTCAGTCACTGTGCCCCCGTAATACGTGGCCCATTGGAGTACTCCACTGCTGTCAAATTGTGCAACATATGCATCCTCCCATCCAGCATTAGTTGATTGATAAGCGTTCAAAACAGGAAAAGGTACATCTTGTAGCCGGCCAGTAATCAAGATGTTTTGCAAATAATCTATAGACATAGACTCTGCCCTTTCAAATGAAGAACTTCCGTAATAAGTAGCCCAATTCAAAGATGGATCAATAACTAGAATTTTGTTCTTATCATACGCATCGATCTCGAAATGTACCTCATTCATCTCCACGATAAATCTGGACGTTACTTCACTTTCTTCATCCTGATATACAAAAGGCTTTTGTTCTAGTAAGGTCCCAAGAGCATTATTCAATACAAGATCGCCATCAGGTGTGAGGCCAATATTCTCAAATCCATCGTACTGCATTCTGATATTCTCTGGGTTCCCTCCAGGATGGACAATGAAATCATACTTAATGAATATGCTTTTATCATCTTGATATGGATAGAGTACCCAATCTATATTTGGATAGATGTTCTTGTAGGTGATTCGTTGGTAGCTTTTTACGTGCGTAATTCCATCTGGACAATAGGCGTAGTAATAATTGTAGTAGTTTTTTAGTGGAAATTCTTTGATGATTTCTGCATTTTCGTTTGCATTCTTCAGTGTTAAATCTGTTCGGTAGGTTTCGTAGGTGTAATTTACATTCTGAATGCTGAATGTGTCTAGGGTATGGATTGATTCATCTTCTTTGTCGGATGTAATACGCGTGTATACATAGTCAATCCCACTTTTTGTAAGGTATACATCTACTCCACTTGATTGAAATTTAAAGAGAACACCTGAAGCCAAGTTTCCGTCCGAATCTACAATCTGTCCTCTGTTTTCAATAAATCCCTTGTTGTCAGGAATGTAGTTCGTTTTGTTCTCTAAACTATGCTGGGCTATAACCTGGAACTGATGGAATGTTAGAAAGAAAATAGCAAGGAGGCTATGGTAATAATATTTGTTCACTTAGGCGGTTTCTTGGTTCAAAGTAGCTAAAGGTAACGCATTGTTATCATTAATTCATAATCACTTGACAATCACTATAAAATGGCCTATTTTTACCTATCAGGAGAACCAGATAAGGATGATAAGGAAAATTCAATGTAAAAAGCTCAAGGCATTCACGCTTATGGAGCTGTTGGTAGTGCTTTGTATTGTGGGCATTTTAATTCTATTGGCGCTACCCAACCTCATGCCCCTCATTTCTAAAACCAAAGCCACGGAAGCACAGCTGCAATTACAGCATTTGTACACGCTGGAGAAAAGTTATTTCTACCTGCATTCCAAGTACAGTGAAGAGCTCACGGCGCTGGATTATGAACATGCGAAATTGGTAACTGAAGACGGACAGGCGAATTATCAGATTGAGATCGCCGAAGTTTCGGCAAATGGATTCAAAGCACGGGCGACAGCAGTCGTAGATTTTGATGGAGATGGGACGTTTGATGTGTGGGAGATTGATCAGGATAAGAGGCTGGTTCAGGTTACTAAGGATTGATTTGGGTGTAGTTGAGTTGTATGTTGTGGAATGGTTGAGTCGTTTTTTAATGTCGGGGGTGGGATGTCGTTGAGTAGTGTGTTGTTAAGTTGTTTATTTAATGTCAGGGGTAGGGTGTCGTTGAGTAGTTGGGTCGTTAAGTTGTTTTTTAATGTCAGGGGTAGGGTGTCGTTGAGTAGTTGGGTCGTTAAGTTGTTTTTTTAATGTCAGGGGTAGGGTGTCGTTGAGTAGTTGGGTCGTTAAGTTGTTTTTTAAATGTCAGGGGTAGGGTGTCGTTGAGTAGTTGGGTTGTTAAGTTGTTTTTTAAAATGTCAGTGCGTGAGTTTTTGTAGGGCTACTGGGCAAAGAAGAAGGATGTGTTCACTACGTGTCCTTTCATAAATATTAAAAGTTTTAACAATAATAACCATTCGACGATTCAACAACCAACTACTTAACAACCCAACAACCCAACAACTCAACTACTCAACTACTCAACGATACACCACTCAACAACAAACAACTCAACAACAAACCACCCAACAAACAAACCCATGAAATCAACCTTCAAAGAACTAGAAGTATGGAAAACATCCAAAGCCTTGCGGGTATACATATTCACGCTCGTAAAAAGCTTTCCACATGATGAAAAGTTCCGTCTCATAGATCAAATGATTAGATCATCCCGATCAATTGGAGCCAATATAGCCGAAGGCTATGGCCGGTACCATTATCAGGATAACATTCGTTTCTGCATAATTGCCCGGGGTTCAGCCTACGAGTTAATGGACCATGTGGAGGTTGCAGTAGAATGCGAGTACATTGACACAAAACAGCAAGAATTGCTCGATGCGCAAATTGAACAAGTCATTGCCCTCATCAACGGATACATAAAGTATCTAAGAAGCAGAAAGCTTAAAACGAAAAATTAAACCCCAACTCAACAATAAACAACTCAACCATTCCACAACAAACAACTCAACAACAAACCACTCAACCACTCAACCACTCAACCACTCAACAACCAACCAAAAACACCCCCCAAATCACACACCTTCTCCTCATATCCATCCTCACCATCGTCATCTACCAAGACTTCAAGTTCAGAGCCGTATCATGGATCGTATTCCCAATACTATTGGTCATCGCCCTAATTGTCGCCTTGGATCAGGTGCAGAGCACGGTGCTTTTCGAACTGGCCCTGGTGAATTTGGGTGTCGTATTATTGATGTTTTCCGGACTGACCTTGTATTTTTCCATTAAAGAAAGATCATTGGTAAATATCATCAACAAGTATATTGGTATCGCTGATCTATTAATGCTTGTGGTAATCGCCTTGCTTTTCTCTCCAGTAAATTTTATCGTGTATTACGTCGTGAGTCTAATCTTAATCACAGCAGGCTCCATTGTGTATCTCATAACCAAGAAGAACATGCAAGCTGAAATCCCCCTCGCAGGTGCATTTTCAATCATACTGATTGCATGCTTGCTATACGCTGGAATTACCGGGAATATCAACTTTTACGATGATGCCTTGGTCATGGAATTATTGAGCCCATTAATACTAACAACATGATTATTGCAGAGCGCATATGTGTAGCGAAGTCAAAGGGCGTAGAATTAGTTAGGATGACACATGATGCTCATAAAGCAACATAAAATGGGCATATAAATGCAGTTAATGGAATCTAAAAGACAAATATTGGCCGATAAATTAAAGGAAATGAATTAGAGATAACAAGCGGCTACACGATGCGAGCTACGCGAAACACCAAACTCCAAACACGAAACAAAACCACTTACCTACTCAACGACTAAACCCACCAACAAACAACCCAACAACCTAACAACAACCCAACAACCCAACAACCCAACAACAAACAACTCAACAACTCAACAACTCAACCACTTAACAAACAAACAACCCAACACTCACCCCCACCACCCATCGAAACCCTAGACCACATATCGCTCAACCTACCAACCCAGCAGCTCATCACCACCGACCAGGCCTGGCACTACATGATCGTTCCAAAAGAGGCGGATTCTCACAGGATAACACTGCTCATAGATGGGAGTAGGGATAGTGCCACCGTGCAAGCAGAATTAGAAATCCTCTTCGGAAAAGATGTCATTCTTGAAGCCGCGGATGCGGACATCATCCAAAAAACGCTCAGCAAATACTATCGAAGAAAAGAGCGATCCAAAACAGCATCAAAAGTTCATGTCACCGACCAGAACACGGATGACTTTTTACAAAAACTGATCGTAGAGGCCAAGGACCTTGGTGCCAGTGATATTCATGTTGAAATCTATGAGGAGCAGTGCCGTGTCCGGATGCGTATCGACGGGCAGCTCATTGAGCGCTATACCATCGAAAAGGAGGACTATCCCGCACTGATCAACAAGATTAAGATCAATGCGAACCTCGATATCGCAGAAAAGCGCTTGCCACAGGATGGAAGGATCTTCTTCTCGCAAGATGATGATAAATTTGATATTCGGGTATCCGTCCTTCCCTCTTTATATGGGGAAAAGGCGGTGTTAAGGCTCTTGAGTACCGATGCCACAGATATCAATATCGATTACCTAGGCTTTACAAAAGAAGAGCTTCGAGATTATCTGCAGAGTGTACGGAGGCCCAATGGTATTGTACTCATCTCCGGACCCACTGGATCTGGAAAGACGACCACCTTGTATGCCACCTTGAAGATCTTAAATAAAGAAAAGACCAATATCCTCACTATTGAAGACCCAATAGAATATACACTGGATGGAATCAATCAAGTGCAGTTGAAGGAGAGTATCGGGCTAACTTTTGCCAGCGCCTTAAAGACTTTCATGCGCCAGGATCCGGATGTAATAATGCTTGGTGAGATTCGTGATGGAGAGACAGCCCAAATGGCAATTCGTGCGGCCCTCACGGGTCACCTGGTGCTCTCAACCATCCATACCAATTCAGCCTGGGGCACCATTTCCCGATTGACCGACATGGGCGTCCCCGCCTACCTGCTGGCCAATACCATGAATATCAGTATTGCTCAACGCCTCATACGACTTTTGTGTCCGGATTGCAGGACAGAAGAAACTTTTGAGTCAGAACTGTATCCTAAAGGTTATAACCCCGGGAAAGTTCTTTCGGTTCACAGCGTGGCTAAAGGTTGTGAGTCTTGCTACTTCACCGGATATAAAGGGCGAAAAGCACTATATGAGGTAATTCCAATAGACCGTGAATTTGCCGACCTGATAAAAAATGATGTATTTGATATAGACGCCCAGCTGAAAGAGCGCAATATCAAGACCCTTGCCGATAACGCATTTGAACTCTTCGCAAAAGGTGTTACCTCATTAGAAGAAGTTTATCCTTTACTACTTTCAAAATAAACCTATGAAGAGAAGAATGTACGTCTTATTAGTGCTATGCCTTGGCATCGCCTATTCGATTTCCGCGCAGGACAGATTCGTTAATATTGAGAAACAGTTGAATGTTCTGGTGGCCAAATCTCCAGGACTGAATGAGAAGGTGGAGCTCTCTGTGAACGAGGTAAGTATGCAGGAGTTTGTGCGGGCTCTGGCCATCGCACATAACCTCAATATCTCGGTAGATCCATCTCTACGTGGCATTACGATTCTCAATAATTTCGCCAATGTATCGGTGAAAGAAGTCATTCTCTTTCTATGCAAGCAGTACGGTATGGATGTGGAGTTCATTGGATCGATCATGTCGCTTTCAAAGTACGTGGCACCGGTGGAGGTCAAAGCAGCCTATGTGCCCAAGGATCTTAAGATTTCCTACTCTAAGGCAAATGATTTCCTTTCATTGGATCTTCGAAAGGACACGCTGGCAGTCGTTGTAAGGGAGATCACCAAAAGGTCGGGACACAATGTTATTCTCGCTCCTGGGCTGGCAAATCAGTTAATCAATATCTTCATTCAGAACAGGCCTTTTGATAATACACTGGACAAGCTGGCATTGGCGAATGGATTGGAAGTGAGCCAGACTAAGGACAATTTCTATTACATCAAAAAAGCAGGTGTAGAGCAGGCCGCTGGAGCAAGGGCTGGTAGGAAAGCTAAAGGAAAACAGAATTCGAAACGCGAAGGTTCCGGTTCAATGGATATTGTCGTTAACGAAGCGGGCTTGCTCACATTGGCTGTTACTGATGTGCCGATTGTTGACATCGTAGCTGAGGTATCCAATGAGTTATACAAGCAATATTTCTTATTCTCTGAACCTAAGGGGAATATGACTTTGTATGTGGAAGATATAACTTATAAGGAATTCCTAAGTTTTGTATTAAATGGTACCGAATTTACGTACAAGAATCAGGATGATGTCTATCTTATCGGTGAGCGCAGGTTGGAAGGCTTACGGAAAACAGAGTTGGTTCGCATGGAGTACCGGACCGTAGAAACGGTACTGGACTTCATTCCGCCTGACTTGAAGCAAGATGTGGATATTCAGGAGTTCACGGATCTCAACGGATTGATCTTGAGTGGGTCCAGTCCAAGAATCGAGGAGATCAAGGAGTTCTTGCATCAGATTGATAAGGTAGTGCCGGTAGTGCAGATTGAAGTATTGATTATCGATGTGAGAAACACGGTTACCCTAACTACCGGTATTCATGCTGGCCTGTCGGACCAACCTGTGGTCACCGGAGGCACCGTTTTCCCGGGTTTGGATGTCACCTTGAGCTCACAAGCGATCAATAATGTTATATCAGGTATTAATGGATTTGGCCTTGTTAATTTGGGTAAAGTAACACGGAATTTTTACGTCTCTTTGCAAGCTCTKGAAACYCAGGGATTTATAAAGATTAGGTCAACGCCKCAATTGGCTACTTTAAAYGGCCATGAAGCCAGTATGACSATAGGCGAGACGCGGTWCTATCTGGAGACGCARACCACACAATTGGGAACGGTCACAGCATCYACCACMACYTCTCAAAATTATAAATCGATCAATGCTGATCTCTCCATTACGATCAACCCAATGGTTTCAAATGATGAAYATGTKACRTTGGAAATCAATGTTACGCAATCCAGTTTTGGTGAACGGATTTCTGAACAAGCTCCTTTCGGTACCATYACCAGGGATTTTCAATCGTTRATACGGGTTAAGAACAATGAAATGATCATYCTTGGKGGKCTWGAGGACAATTCTATGGATGATGCGGGTTCYGGTGTKCCWTTWCTTTCTCGCATTCCGGTGATYAAGTGGCTCTTTAGYAGCAGGTCRAAGAAGAATTCGAAGAGCAAGCTSACSATCTTCGTTAAGCCAACTATAATCTATTAATTTYCTGTTTCAGCGTCATGGCGATTAACRGAATRAATTTCGGTGCCCTMCAATCAMGGATKCAGGATTTRCTYAGRAGTAAATCTGCMGCCGGAGTTGAACTGTGCTTCAAAGGCAATCATGAATACAGCCTACACTACGCGCTACTGAAAGCTGTTAAAGGTGATCTGGAGATCGTGGAAACAAAATCGGCCTTAGCTAAAATTAGTGATTTGAGCATGGAGCCCATGATACCGGTGAATCTCATCCTCAATGGAAAGGGGCTCGTCCACAAATTGGTGGATGCTGAGCCTGACATGGAAGATATTGTTTTGTTACAGCAGGTATTACCCAATGCCAAACTAGAAGATTTTTATCTGGATAAGGTGCCGGCCACCGACGGAAAATTAATGGTCTCCATTTTAAGAAAGGACAAGGTGGACCCTGTGCTTAAGGAGTTCACCGAGCTAGGCCTATACGTGGTATCCATTGCCTTCGGCCCCTTTGTACTTCAATCTGTGCGCACACTTTTGGATAGAGATGCGGATGATAATTGGGCACTGCATATGGCGGGCCACCACCTGGAATATGAATCTGGGAAAATTGTGAGCTATCAACCGGAAAGTAGTTCAGAAGCTCAAGTGGAGATCGGAGGGGAACGCATAGACGAGGCGGTGGTGATTCCCTTCGCAGCGGCTTTCGAGTTTCTTTTCCAGAGATCTGATGAAAGATCCACAGAGGTTCCCGCAATTAAAAGCGCTCG
>JAESRW010000217.1 GCA_016764395.1 Flavobacteriales bacterium | reverse complement strand
ATGACCTCAATTTTGTCTCCTGGAATTCCAATGCAGCGTTTGATGTAATTCTCTCGCTTGTCAACGGGCCTAAAATCTTCAATTGGATAGTTGAACACCACTACATCATTGTTCTTGATTTTTCCGAAACCGGGTATGCGATGGTAGGGTAGGTTGATCCATTCCAGATATGATTTCGACTCTCCAATGGGCATGGTATGATGTGCAAAAGGAAAGGAAAGGGGGGTGTTGGGGATTCTTGCTCCATAGCTCATTTTACTTACAAAGAGGAAATCTCCAACGAGCAGCGATTTCTCCATCGAAGGAGTAGGAATGGTGAACGCTTCAATAAAGAACATCCTGATCACCGTCGCTGCGATGATGGCAAATATGATGGCATCGGTCCACTCACGCGCAGTGCTTTTGACCTGATTAGGCTCGGCGCGGACAGAGGTGAGAATGAGAATGTAAAACAGTACTTCCCCCATGATCCATAAGGTCAGGGACGTTGTAAACATCCAATCTGAAAGAAGCACGGGTCCCATACACAATAAGGTTAGGACCACCGTACCAATTAAAAATATCTTCTTTTGTTTTTTTGATCGTAACATAAATTTTGATTGGGTAAATCAGATGAATGAATTCAGCTGAGCTTAAGTTTTACTGTAGTATTAATGTGGTTACAAGGAGGTGTTTCCACAGCATTTTGATCATGAAACGACTTGTTCCATTTGAAATATTGGCGTATCGGAACAGGCAGTATTCTTGATAACTCAAAATTAGTAGTTATCATGACATTAAATCTTTCATAGTGAAAATCCCTGTTCGACCCACGATCCATTCTGCTGCCACTACGGCTCCCATGGCAAATCCCTTTCTGCCTTTTGCTGTATGTTTGAGCTCAATCTCATCAATGTCAGAGCTGTAGCGTATCGTATGTGTTCCGGGAACATGTGCTTCTCGAAGGGCCGAAATTTTGATCTCACTTTCTGGGGCATCGGCATCCAAGCTCCAGCCTGACTTTCGGTCCATGTTATTGCTGATCCCATTTGCAAGAGAGATGGCAGTACCGCTTGGCGCATCTTTCTTTTCAGTATGATGAATCTCTTCCATTTCTATTTCGTACATCGGCCTGTTATTCATCAGTTGCGCGAGTTTTTCATTCATCTCGAATAAAATATTCACTCCTATTGAAAAATTAGATGCGTGAATGAGCGCCTGACTCTTATCCTGACATGATGTGGTAACGGTTTCCAGTTGATCGAGCCATCCGGTGGTCCCCACAACAATGGGAAGATTAACGTCGAAACATCGATTTATATTATCCACTGCGGTGCTGGGGCTGGTGAATTCAATAGCGACGTCTGCACATTGAAGATTCTCGTCGCTTAGTTCTTCTTTGGTCGTGGCTTTCAGTACGATAGAATGGTCTCTTTCCAGCGCTATCGCTTCAACTTCTTTCCCCATCTTACCATATCCAATTATCGCGATCTTCACAAGCTAAGTGTTAAGCCAATTCCGGTAGCCTGTCCATTTCCCGCAACATACATAAATGATGGGCGTAGTTCCAAAGAGAGGTCATCCGAAATTTCAAAGTTAAAAAAATGAGCGTCTACTGCCGCATCCACAATATTGAGCATATACAGCACTCCCATGAAGATATAGGATACGTCCCTGTTTCTTCGGTAAAAGTCCTTCAAGTTTAAGAGGGATTCATCAAGGTACTTGGGCTCCCCATTGTCCAATTGCAGGTCAAAAATATCAATGGTGGTAGGATCACCATCAATTCTTAAAGCGTAGGCGTTTTTGAACATCTTGTACCTGGAAGAATTAATGCTAATGGAATAGACCAGTGCGCCAACTCCAGCATAAATGATGGGGACTTTCCAATATTTCTTATTATAAACCTGCCCCAACCCCGGAAGTGCTGCGGAAAGCGCTGTAGCCAGTTTAGGAGAGTGTTCTTTCTCCTTTTCTTGCTCAATCGCTTGGTTGAAAGGAATCGTTGCGGTAGAACTATCCTGGGCCACACAAATATTAGCTGGAAGCGTATGTAGAAAAATCAACATACTCACCAGGCCCGCGAACCGAATTCGGTATGTGTCTAAGTTCCTCATCTTCCTTTTAATCCTGAAACGCAACCTTTCTTGAATTCGTATACACGTGTGGTGAGTAGTTTGCCTTAAGCGTCTTGCTCTGAGCGGTGCCTAAGGCAGTCGAATTATGGTGATTGGTACCTAGATGTCTTGCTCAAAGGCGCTTGCTAACCGGGCGAATTGCTCATCAGACTTGAAAGGGATCACGATTTTACCTGACTTATCGCGGTTGCGTTTAATTTCGACCTCAGAGTCAAACAAGGTTGATAATTTGTACGCCATTTTCTTCTGTTCGTTAGACAGGGTGAAGGGCACCTTTTCTTGCGTTGAAGCTTTTCTATCACCCTCTTCTCTAGCGAGTTCTTCAACTTGCCGGACAGAAAGCCCTTTGGCAATCGTTGCTTTAAATATCTTTAACTGTTTTTCACCGTCCTCAATATTGATAAGGGCACGTGCATGCCCCATTTGAATGGCGTTTTTCTTGATCGCAGCTTTAATTTCATCCGGTAACTTTAACAGTCTTAAATAGTTTGCCACGGTCGCTCTATTCTTGCCGACCCGCTGGCTGAGTTCCTCCTGGGTGAGGTTACACTCTTCAGTTAAGCGCTCATAACTGATGGCAATTTCCAGGGCATTTAAATTCTGGCGCTGTATGTTCTCCACCAATGCGAGTTCCAACATCTCTTGGTCATTGGCAATTCTAATATAAGCAGGAATGCTCTCCAAACCAGCCATTCTTGCGGCTTTGAATCGTCGTTCTCCGCATATGAGCTGATATTTGTCGTATCCTAATTTTCTAACAGTAACAGGTTGTATCAGACTGAATTGTTGTATTGATGCTGAAAGTTCTTCTAATGCTTGTGCATCGAATTCACTCCTCGGCTGGAATGGGTTAGCGTCGATATTATTCAACGGTAAATTGGCCACTGTGCCAACGGCTGCCTCACTTTCTAAAGGCGATTGATTCGATGAACCACCCCCGTTTTTGGTTGTAATGTCTGTTTCATAATTTTCGAGCAGTGCGCCAAGCCCTCTACCCAATGCATTCCTTTTAGCCATAATCGAATTTAAAACAATTGAATCCAGAAATAAATAACGTGCTTGTTAATCAGCGATGTATCTCGCAGGTTATCAGTGCTGTGGCTTGCGAAAATGAAAAGGTGCTGTCTTTAATAAATATCAATTCGCTGACCTTGGTTCACAACTAAGGACGCTATCCTGAATTGACGTTAAAGTTAAGAGTATTAATCGTCTTTATCAATTAGGGGTATCTTGATTCCCTACGATTTACTAACACCAATTTTCAGAAGTCAACCGAAGAAGATAATAGAAAGGATAGATGCGACTATTTTCCGGAGGCATTTGTTTTTACCAGGTAAATATTCTTGATCTTCTCCAATGTTTCACCATTTGAAGAACGGACAGTAGTTCCGCCAATGATATAGCCGCCGTCTTTTGTCTGATCAACTGAATTTCCAAAGTCATCGGACTCTTTACCGTAGGTATATTCCCAAACTGAGTTGCCTTCTGCATCGGTTCGGATGAGGTAAGTATCTATCCCGTTGCCAAAACTATTCGAAGATCCCGCTATTATAAAGCCACCATCTCGCGTTTCTTGAACTGCTTTGCCAAAGTCATCTGTTGCTCCCCCGTAAGTTCTTGTCCAAAGTTGATTCCCATTTTCATCTGCCCTGACCAGAAAGACATCAGCACCTCCCATTCCATAGCTCTCCGTGTAACCGGTAATGATGAATCCCCCATCATTGGTTTGCTGAATAGAACGCCCTTCTTCACTTCCCGTACCACCAAAGGTCTGCATCCATAGTTTTCGGCCTTTATTGTTTGTTCTTATCAGGTAAACGTCATAGTCACCAGCGCCAAAGCTGTTTGTTCTCCCTGTGAATATGAAACCCCCATCGTCTGTTTCCTGAACTGAGTTAGCCTGTTCAATTCCATTTCCACCAAAAACTCGGGTCCATAGCGTATCTCCTTTTTTGTCGGTGCGGATCAAGTAGGCATTAATCGTTCCATGTCCGTAGCTATATGTTTCACCGGCTATGATGAATCCATGATCTTTGGTTTCCCAAACAGAATTGCCTCCATCTATTCCCAATCCGCCGTACACTTTCGTCCATAATGTATCTCCGTTACTGTCCGTTCTTACAAGATAAACATCACCCTTACCATTTATAGAGTTGGAAAAACCGGTAAATACAAATCCTCCATCGTGGGTGACCTGAATGGAAAGGGCTTCCTCACTACCACGATCTCCGTAATCTTTGGACCATATTGTTTCGCCGGTGGCATTTGTTTTTACCAGGTAGGCCTGAATTCCTCCATCGCCAAAGCTAACCGTTCTGCCTGCCACAATATAGCCCCCGTCAGGCGTTTGTTTGACCGCATTACCTCTGTTGTAAAAGTCAGTTTGACCCGCTGTTGTCTTGAAAGACACTTGCGCTAGGAGCTCGCCGTTAAGTGCAATGAGTGCTGTTATTACTAAGAAATAACAGGCTCCTAATCCGTTGATGTTTAGTGTATTCATGGGGTAGGGTGGTTTTGAAGATCGCCCCCCCAAGGTAGCCAAATTAAACTATATCCACAATCTTCTCGGATCTACTGATCTTGGTGAGCTCGTTTTTTTGCAAAATCTCACGTGCGAGATTTAAATAGTTAATGGCCCCTTTGCTATTGGCGTCATGCATGATAATGGTCTGCCCAAAGCTCGGTGCCTCTCCTAACCTGGTATTTCGTTGAATGATGGTTTTAAATACCATTTGTTGAAAGTGCGTTTTAACTTCCTCTACAATTTGATTGGAAAGACGAAGTCTGCTGTCATACATAGTGAGGAGGAAGCCTTCAATATCCAGTTCAGGATTTAGTCTTGATTGGATGATTTTAACCGTGTTTAACAGTTTGCCCAGCCCCTCTAGCGCAAAGTATTCACATTGTACGGGGATAATCAATGAGTCGGCAGCTGTTAAAGAGTTGATGGTTACCAGTCCTAGTGAAGGGGAGCAATCTATGATTACAAAGTCATATTGATCCCTCACCTTTGCCAATACGCGTTTCATCATATGCTCGCGCTCGGAAAGATTGATCATTTCAATTTCCGCACCTACTAAATCAATGTGTGCAGGAATAAGATCAAGGTTGGGTGTCTCTGAATTTAGAATGATATCCTGTGGGTTGATATCATTGATAATACACTCGTAAATGCTGGTTTTAATATTTCTTGGTTCGAAACCGAGGCCTGAAGTTGAATTGGCTTGAGGATCAGCGTCTACAAGAAGTGTTTTGTGCTCCAGGACAGCCAGGCTGGCAGCAAGGTTGATCGCTGTGGTGGTTTTTCCCACTCCGCCTTTTTGATTGGCAATGGCAATTATTTTACTCATAGTTCGATGGTCTCTCCAATGTTAAGCAACGTGAGCTTTTTGCCCGCTGCTGAAAACTTACTTTTCGCCTCTGAATGGTCTATCACAATATAGCCAAAGGTATCATAGTGCATACCAATGATCTCCTTGCAATTCATAAAATCCGCGGCCTTTACAGCATCGTCAATCCCCATGGTGAAGTTGTCACCAATGGGCAGTATTGCATAGTCAAGCTTGTCTGCTTCYCCAATAAGTTTCATGTCGTAAGTCAGCGCAGTATCACCTGCATAGTAGATGTTTCCTTCATCAGTACTGATTACAAATCCCCCAGGATTTCCACCATGAGTTCCGTCGGGCAGTACACTGGAATGAACGGCATTGACATATTTTATTTTCCCGAAATCAAATGACCACGATCCCCCATGATTCATGGGATGCCCTTTTTYCACCCCTTGAGATCCGAACCAGGTCACAATCTCAAAGTTTGAAACAACAGTTGCCCCCGTTCTTTTGGCAATGCTCACAGCGTCGGCGACATGATCTTCATGCCCATGAGAGATTAGAATAAAGTCTGCAGGAATTGAATTTACATCCACTTCTTTAGCCAAGTCATTTGGGGTAATAAACGGATCGAAAAGTAGATTCGCACCCTTAATTTGAAGGAGAAAGGTCGAATGTCCGAAGTAAGATAATTTCACGCCTATGAATCCAAAATTTCTCAGAAATCTCACATTTCTGATCAGTCTCAAAGGTACACCTTAAACAGTCACAGAAAGCGTGCTCCCAGTTCAAACTTTTAAACAATATTCTGTTAATATGATTTAGAATGGGGTGAGGAGATGCACATCCGGATTATCCATATTTGTAGGTACCAATTTTACGCGATGTCTTTGCTATCTAACGATTTAGTCATGTTAATCATCAATGTGCTAAGCGTAGCGCTATTTGCCGCTTTGTTCCTGCAGTCTGGAATTGATAAACTATTGGATTGGAAGGGGAATCTCGGTTGGCTTGCCGGGCATTTCGAGAAGTCTTTTTTATCAGGGGTGGTTCCTGTGTTGCTGGGCCTGGTTACGTTCACAGAGGTATTGGCAGGATTGATATGTGCTTATGGAGTAGTGGAGCTCGTTGTGTTTGACCAACAAGTATACGCACGCATTGGGATTATCTTCTCCCTTGTCGCTTTATTGATGCTATTTATCGGCCAGCGGATTGCACAGGATTACCCAGGTGCAGCTGTGTTGGCCAACTACTTTTTGTTGGGCATAGCAAGCCTCTATTTTCTGGTATAAGAAACCTCCAGTTTTCCAGGAAAACTGGAGGTTTCTTATAGCGTAAGGGGTAATTTATGATGTCTTCGCTTCCGCCACAGACCCGATATTTATTGGATCCAAGTTTTCTTGAGCTTCGCTATGTCCGTTGTCGGTCTGGCCATTGGTAGTGGAGCTGGAAGCATCCAAACCTTCATTCTCACCTTGTCCAACTTGGGCAATCGCTTGTTCATGGGCATCTTCCACTAATCCCACCTCTTCGTCTGTCTTCTCAGCGCCAATTGCTGTTTCTTCTGTAGAAGTTTCAGGGCTAACCGTGGTTTCAGTGTTATTTTGATTGTGAGGTTGTCCATTGTGGCCTTTATAACCTCCATCACCTCGTATAGGTACATCGCCTTTTTCGTCGATAATATACTTGGTAACTTCAGCTAAGCACTCAGAATACTTTGCAAAATCCTCCTTATACAGAAAGAGACGATGCTTATCATAGTAAAATGAACCATCATCATTAAACCTTTTGGTGCTTTCGGTAATTGTTAGATAGTAGTCTTCAGCTCGGGTGGCTTTTACATCAAAAAAGTAAGTGCGCTTTCCTGCGCGCACATTACGTGAAAAGATATCATCTCTTCGGTCCTTCTTATTGTTAGTATCCATATTGTTCAAATTTTAATTGAATACGCTGACTGTTGATATTCGATCAATTAGTATAATTGCCCTACGAACCCATTGATTTCTTCGACCAATACATTCCGGGCGACACAAATATAACGAATTGATTATCAATCGACATGGCTTTTTTTGTGTAAAATAGGCTTAAGTGGCGGTTTTTTCCTCCAACAGCTGTTGGTGGTACAATTTACTATATAAACTATCATACGCCAAAAGACTTGAATGGTTACCAGATTCTTTGATTTTACCTTCATCTATCACAATTATGCTATCAGCATGCTTAATAGAAGATACTCTGTGACTTACAATGATTGTGGTCTTGTTTTTCATGATCTCTTTGAGTTCCATTAGGATCTGTTCCTCTGTAGCTGTATCAACTGCCGATAAACAATCGTCAAAAATGAGGATGCTCGGGTCGTTCACAATGCCCCTGGCTATCGATACTCTTTGTTTTTGGCCACCGGATAGCGTTATGCCGCGCTCACCAAGCATGGTCTCTAATCCCTCGGGGAATTCAGAAATATCGTCTAACAGGGCAGCCCCTTTGGCAACTTGCTGAATTTTTTCTTCGGGTACCGAATTGGATCCAAAAGAAATATTGCTTCGTATTGAATCTGAGAACAGGAATACATCTTGGGGTATGTACCCAATACTCGATCGTAAAAATTTCAGCTTGATATCTTTAATATTATGGCCATCAATGATTATTTCTCCATCTGAAGCATCATAAAGGCGGTTAATCAGTTGCGCTATCGTTGATTTTCCTGAACCTGTACGGCCAAGTACAGCCAGTGACTGGCCGCTCTCTACTATAAAAGAAATATCTTTCAGCGCTTCAACTCCTGATTCGGGATAGATAAACTTGACATTCTTAAATTCAATTTTCCCTTCAATCTGCAGTTCAACCCCGGTCTCGTGGCCTATTTCCGCTTTTTCCAGAAGAAATTCATTGATTCTCTCCTGTGAGGCTGCTGCACGCTGCACCAGGGATGTGACCCATCCTAACGCAGCAACAGGCCAGGTAAGCATGTTGACATAAATCACAAACTCTGCAATATTGCCGATCGTAATGTTTCCAGCAATGGCTTCCATTCCACCAATGTACACGGTGAGCAAAGTACTCAATCCAATTAGCAGGATCATAAATGGGTGGAACAGAGCATTGACCTTCACCAATTCAAGTGATTTGCTTTTATAGTCATTACACGATGCTTCAAAACGAGCACTTGCACTACCTTCTCTCGCGAATGCTTTCAGTATTCTAATTCCTGAAAAGGTTTCCTGGGCGCTGGTGGTAAGTTTAGAGAGTTGTCTTTGAACCGCTTCGCTCTTGCGGTTGATGATATTGCTTACATAATAGATTGTTAGGGAAAGGATGGGGAGCGGCAGAAGTACATAAAGCGTCAGTTTTAAATTCACAGAAACCATCGTTGCAATTACCAGGGTGAACAAAACAGCTAAATTTAACGTGTACATAATTCCAGGCCCCAGATACATGCGTACCCTGCTTACATCTTCGCTTATTCTGTTCATCAAATCTCCTGTACTCTGTTTCTTGTAAAAAGCAGCTCCAAGCCGTTGATACTGATCGTACACCTCATTTTTTAGGTCATACTCAATCAATCGCGACATGACAATAATGGTCTGACGCATTAGAAAAGTGAAAAGCCCCTTTAATAAGGCAAGGATCAATACAATTACACCGAAGTAAAATAGCTTCTCAGAAAGGGGTATTGATTCGAGTAAATTCCGTAGCGATTGCTCGAATAAAAAAGGAGCGGCATTCGGATTAGCGGCAGCTGCTCCTGAAATTTCTTCAGCAACTGTATCAAAAGCCGTACGGATAATCTTTGGGGGGTAAATTCCAAATAGATTGGAGCAAATGATCATCACAAGTCCAACGGCCAATCGCCATTTGTACTTCCAAAAGTATTTATTTAAGTACTGGAGAGACTTCATAATTTCTTTAATACAAAGATACATTATGTGGGCCTTTCTGTTAGAAATTCCACCCCTAAATATTGATCTCTAAAGAGTGATTTTAAATGAAGTCTAATTAAAGGTTCCAGTATTCACCAATCTTATCTCGTAAAACGCAATTCTCAAGGCATTATTCCATATTTTTGCATGATTATATCGTGAATCGTTCTTTAAATTATGCTGAGTAGACGACAATTAAGGATTAAGGTTATGGAGGCGCTATATGCGTTTCACTCCGGTGATGAGAAGGATGAGCAGGCTCAGTTTGCAGAACTTACTTCTGTATTCGATCACATACTGCATTTATACTACTATCAACTCGCATTTCTGGTTCAGATGCGTTTGGAGGTCAGCCGTTCTCTTGATAAGGCCAAGAAAAAGTACATTCCTTCAGAAGAGGATCTGAATCCCAATATGCGGTTGGCCAATAACACTATTCTTATTGCATTGCAACATGATAATAAGTTGAATGCGCTCATTAAAAAGAAAGGTATCACCTGGAAAGACAGTGAAGATTTGATACCCAAAACCGTTCGGAGTATCAAACAGTCTCACGAATACGCCCAATACTTGCAGGTCAATGAGCCATCCTTTGAAGATGACCGCAAATTTCTGAAAAGAATTTTCAAGCGGCAGATTATGGAAAATGAGCTTTTGGATAACTTTTACAGCGAAGGCAATTTGTACTGGGAAGCCAATATGGATATTGCCAATAGACTTGTATTGGATACTATTGACGATTACAAACAGCGTTCTACTTCGGTGTCAAGCACTAAGTCCCATGTAATTACGAAGCTGCTTAATAAGGAGGAGGAGCAATTTGTCCAAAAACTTTTTGAGGGTACGATCAAACATGATGCAGATTTTCAATTATGGATCGCTGAGAAGGCCAAGAACTGGGAGGAGGATCGAATTGCGGTCATGGATATGTTGCTCATGAAAATGGCGATTTGCGAAATATTGGAATTTCCCGTTATACCTGTAAAGGTTAGTATGAACGAATATATCGAAATATCAAAGCGCTATAGCGCTCAGGAAAGCAAGGGCTTTATCAACGGAGTGCTTGATAAAATCATTGCGGACCTTCGAAAGGAAGATAAGATCAAAAAGAAAGGAAAAGGGTTGATTGAATCCTGATCTGATATAGTCTATTGTTATATTTGCCAAATGAAACGAGCCCGATCGGACGTATGGTACACAAAGGGAAGATTATTAGCTTGTTCTACTACGCTACCACGAAGCTTTGGCGTAGCGCGGTCTGACCGATTTAATAATAAATTAAATATAAGCAGATGAAAATTTCATCATACATGTGGATGCTCTCTCTCGCACTACTGGTGGCATGCCAGCAGGATGGGCCAGATGAAGAAGAAGTCTCAATGGATTTGATCTCAAATCCACTAACGGCCTCTGGAGAAGATAAAAATGACAAGCGTCCTATAATAAGTTTTGAGAGTGGCAGTTATGACTTTGGGAAAATCATACAAGGAGAAAAAATTACGCACTCTTACTCTTTTAAAAATACGGGCACTGCGCCTTTGGTGATATCAAGTGTGGCTGCAAGTTGCGGATGTACCATTCCTACATGGGAAAAAGATCCAATCGCTGTAGGCGAAAGGGGAGAAATAAACGTTGTATTTGACAGTGAGGGTAAGCGAGGTGCGCAGGCGAAGGATATAACGGTAATAACGAATAGCTTGCCCAACACTTTAATTCTTCGCTTAACAGGAGAGGTAGTGGTTCCGTAAGGTGTAGTACCTCATAGTTCTTAAGTGATTGAATGAAATATACCATAAAAAGGTACTTAGGATTTGAGCAAGCTCTTAGATCTTGGAGGTTGATTCACTTGTCATGCATCGAACATCGTTCCAAATAAGGTGGGATACTGGGGCTGAAAGAGAGCGTTTTAAAGAAGTGATTTACAAGGTGAACAATAAAAATTAGAATAAAAAGATGAGTTTATTAAGCATACTATTAATGGATCCAGCTCAGGGAGCTTCAAGCTCCTGGCAAACAATATTTATGTTTGGATCTATCATTGTGGTCTTCTATTTCTTTATGTTGAGACCACAAATGAAGAAGCAGAAGGATCAACGAAAATTCAAGGAAGAAGTCAAGAAGGGTGATAAAATAGTCACGCTTGGCGGAATTCACGGGAAAATTTCTGAAATACGGGAGTCCGTGTTCATTCTGGACATCGAAAACGGTGGCAAGTTAAAGATTGAGAAGTCAGCGGTTTCAATGGAATACACAGCTGCGAATCAGAAGGATAAGTAGGAGCGTATTTTTATTAAGTGCTCGGATTATTTGCTTTTTGGCCTACATGGCGAAGGGTTAAGCGGGTAGGAAATAGGTAATGGATAGCAAATTAGAAGCTTTCCAATGTTCTGTTGTTCCAATGTTCTGTTGTCCCATTGTTACATTGTTCCATCTTCTAAAAATTCCACCATTCCACCATTCCACCATTCCACCATTCCACCATTCCAAAATTCCACCATCCTAGCAACCTATTTATCAGCAAAAYACTAAATTTCACGTTCATTTAACACGATGGTCATGCATACAGTTGGARTTACCGGTGGAATAGGCAGTGGTAAGTCGACAATATGCAAGGTTTTTCATCAATTAGGAGTTGCGATCTACGATGCTGATGGTAGGGGAAAAGCGCTGTTGAAGGAGGATGTTTTGGTGAAGGAACAAGTCGTAAGCGCTTTCGGGACGGAAGCCTATCACAGTGATGGTTCTGTAAACAAAGTTTATCTTGCTGATAAGGTCTTTTCCGATAGTGAGGCTTTAGCTACTTTAAATGGGATTGTTCATCCTTCGGTACGCATTGATTTTGAACGATGGGTGTGCGAACAGAAAGGGCCCTATGTACTCAAAGAAGCGGCTATTTTGATTGAGTCGGGAGCTTATCAGGACTGCGATGAAGTGATAGTTGTAGAGGCAAACATCGAATCAAGATTGAAGCGGGTCATAGACAGAGACCAGGCAGATGAAAGTCAGGTAAGGGAACGCATGAATGCGCAAATGTCAGACGAAGAAAGAAACAAATACGCCCACCATACCATCGATAATAATGAAGATCAATTGATAATTCCTCAGATCCTTCGAATTCATGAAGATATTATCCGCAGAACAAGTAGCTAAGGCTGATGCCTATACGATCGAGCATGAGCCGATTAAGTCCATTGATCTAATGGAGCGTGCGGCAAAAGCTTGCTTCGATTGGATTCATTTTAAATATGATAAGAACGAAAGGTTCTCCATATTTTGTGGGGTGGGCAATAATGGGGGAGATGGATTGGTCATCGCCCGGATGTTGTTCGAGAAAGGTTATACAATCAACGTAATTGTAGTGGCTTTCTCTGATAAGCACAGCCCTGATTTCACCACCAACTTACAGCGTCTTAAAAAAATCAACCCGGAGTCAATTCAGACCTTTACAGCAGAGAAATTCGTGTTGGAGTCGGATGGTTCCATCATTATAGATGCCATTTTCGGTTCGGGTTTAAACCGACCTTCTGCAGGTTTTGTTGCTGAGATCATCGCTGAAATAAATAACAGTGAGAAAGAAGTAATCTCTATTGATATTCCATCTGGATTATTTATGGAAGACAATCAAAAGAACAACACAGATGGCATTGTTCGGTCGAGTTTCACGCTTTCTTTGGAACTTCCGAAATTGGCGTTCCTGTTTTCAGAGAATCAAGACTTCGTAGCAAGGTGGATCACCCTTCCGATAGGATTGGATCGGCAGTTCATCGCGGAACAGGAATCAGCCTATCGCTATGTGGATGCCGCTGAGGTTCAAAAACGCATAAAAGTGCGGAAACCATTCTCTCACAAAGGAACTTTTGGACATGCCTTGTTAGCAGGGGGAAGCAAGGGAATGATAGGAGCCGCTATACTTATGGCGGGAGGATGTTTGAGGTCGGGAGTAGGCTTGGTTACGACGGTTGTACCGCAATGTGGGTATCCTATTATGCAAGTGGCAGTGCCAGAAGCACTTTGTTTGAATCTGCAGGAGATAAATATCCTTTCTGGAGCAATGCGGACAGATGGTTATGAGTCTATAGGTATTGGACCGGGTATCGGCACACATAGGCGAACGGTATCCTGGCTCGTACAGATTCTCAACAAGATAAAAGTCCCGTTGGTTCTCGATGCTGATGCACTCAATATATTAGCTGAAAACGATGCGATGCTTCAATTGGTTCCTAAAGGAACTATTCTTACTCCTCATCCGGGGGAGTTGGATCGGTTGGCAGGGAAATCCACATCAGGCTATGCACGCATGGAGCGTCAAAAATTATTTGCGATGCAGTATGGAGTGTATGTAGTGCTAAAAGGTAGGCATACATCTATTGCAACACCCGAAGGTGATGTGTATTTTAACAGTTCTGGGAATGCAGGAATGGCAACTGGTGGATCTGGAGATGTACTAACCGGCCTCATTACTGGATTACGCGCACAAGGGTACGATGCGCTCAACGCTTCCTTAATTGGTGTATATATTCACGGAAGAGCCGGGGATCTAGGAGCAGATGAAAATTCAGAAGAAGCGCTAGTAGCCGGAGACCTCATAAAATTTATCGGCAAGGCATTTAAAGAAATCAACAAAGTATGAAAGAATTTTATTGTTACTTAAATGGGGAGATTCTTCCGGTGAGGGAGGCGCATATTCACATTTCTGATTTGGGATTATTGAGATCCTATGCTGTGTTTGATTATTTGCGCACGTATAAGTCAAAGCCCTTCATGCTACAGGACCATTTGGAGCGATTTAGGAATTCCGCGAATGAGCTCCGCCTCAATTTGAAACTTACCGATGAGGAGGTAGCGGTGATCATTGAGGAGCTAATCC
>JAESRW010000041.1 GCA_016764395.1 Flavobacteriales bacterium | reverse complement strand
CGGGGACCTTTTAGACTGGAACCAAATCTGTCCATCCAAATCTGAGATCTCAATCTCACCCAACCAAGGATCAACGTACTTACCGGTGAATGTAGCCATATCGATTTTTCCTTTATTGGCCGTCACGGCACTGTCTACATCATGCCACACCTTCTTTTCTAAGGCACCGTTCTTCTCACTTCGTTTTGCCATCAAGGTGTCATATTTCAATACCCAATCTTCTACTTCCAGCCCCAGGTAGGCGTCTTTGATGGTATTGGTAACTGAAACAAATGCAACACCCATCTGTTGATTGGTCAACACTACAATACCCAAATTGAGCTCGGGCATTAAGGTTACCTGGGTCACCATACCCTCAAGTCCTCCAGTGTGTGTTACCTGTTTATAGCCTTTTACGTCACTCACCTGCCATCCCAAAGCATAGGAATTGAAGTGTGAATTGTATTTATCATTGCGCACAGCGAGATTCGTATGCGGTTTCCACATCTCAATGTGATTCTTTTCAGAAAAAAGACGGTTTTCTCCGTTTTTCCCATATTTACCCTCATTTAAACGACAGATCATCCACTTGCTCAAATCTGCTACCGATGAAAAAATACCTGCCGCCGCTGCTTCTCCAATCTTCAGATCATGACTGGGAACAACCCTGGCCTTTTGTTCATCAAACGCTACGTGCCCGTCAATAATATTGGATTTATCCACCAGGCGGCCCAGTGTAGCTGCAGACCTATTCATGCCCAGTGGTTTCATGATGCGCTCTTCCACAAAGTCCTCCCAGCTCATGCCCGACACCCGAGTGACGACCTCCCCCGCAACCAGATAGAGAAGGTTGTCATAATCGAACTTAGAGCGAAAAGGGCTTGTTTGCTTCAAATAACGAAGATTATGGATGATGTCCGCTAACGTGAAGTCGTTTCCTGCTGGAAAAAACATGAGATCTCCAGCCCCCAATCCCATTCCGCTCCGGTGTGTGAGCAAGTCTCGAATGGTAAAATCAGCTGTCACATAGGGATCATAGAGCTTGAACTCAGGAATATGGTCGGTTACTTTGTCATCCCAATCCATCTTGCCTTCATCCACCAGCATGGCGATGGTGGCAGTGAGAAAGGCTTTGGAGTTGGAGGCTATACCAAACAAGGTGTTTTTATCCACCTTTTTCTTAGTATTTAAGGAGGCCAGGCCATACCCTTTGGAATGAACGACTTTGCCATCTTTAACTACGGCCACAGCAATACCGGGGACATCAAAGGCTTTTAAAGCGCGCTCTACAACAACATCTATCTCTTTGGAAGAAATTTGTGTGGCTGCAATTAAACACGGTGAAAGAAACAATAGAATTAGTAAGGATCTCATAGGGTTCAATTTAATTTGGCTAAATATAGAGAAATCTGGGTGAGCTGCTGGTCAATAAGCCAGTATTAAGCTTTGTTTACTATACCTGATTTAGAGATTAAAGATTTTTTCTGAACAGCGAATACCTATAGCAGGCCACATAGTACTGGATCACTTAAGTTATGCGTGAAATAGGAAAGCGCCATGATATCCTGTATGCTAAATCCAGATACTCTTCTCTTTGGACCTGTTACTTTTGAGAAAACTCATAGGTCAAACCAACTGAAAAGCCCAGACTAAAGCCACTATAATCAAAGTATACGGAAGGAATATTCGGATTCTGATACTGTTTAGAACCTTTATGAATTTGATATCCCACCAAGGGGTATCCGTTAATTTTAAAGTATTTGAGCAGATTGAATTCCATTCCAAAACCAACCAGTAAGTGTGTTCGATCAGATCTAAAATAAATATCGGATACCATAAAGCCATTATCCGTTAACAGCAATCGGCTGGGTGAAAGGTGCGTTTTTTTCCCGTAAGAAGCTTCAAATGTATACAGCCATCGTAATTTTTTTCCCTCTCTTAAAGGAGCGTATTGATAACCAATTCTCAATGGGGGGAAGTCGTACTGCCAACGAGCGGCCTGAGCCAATCCTACCAACATCCTGTGCTCATCATCAATCGTAAGTTGTCCCCTTATTCCGTAGCCTACAGATGCTACGCCTACTTCAACTCCCCATTTAATTCGAAGGGAGTCTTGGGCCCTGGCTAAGGCAGCCTCGAATACTAGCGTGATGATGAGCAAATATTTAACGATCGTTCTTACTATATTGATCATAGAGCAATATCAAAGAATGTGGTGTCCACGTTTGAAATTGTTACGGTAAAATCAAATCCAGAAGAAACATTAGATTGACGGGCCGTAATGGCACAAGGCGCATCTGGAACAACCCGAAAAAACAAGGTATCATCTTGAACGAAATTGGGGAAGGTTGGACTGTTGGGAAGAGACTGGAAGTACCTAAGCTTTTCATCAGATACTACCTCTAAGTTCCATTGAGCACTTGTGTTGTCAGCCACGTCAACTACAAGGCCAAGTGTTCGGTAAGGTTTACAAACTATATCAATCCTTTCTGACTGGTTTGACTTTATTTCAAAAGGCTCCGAAATGAAATTGGAATCATACACGACCATATACCATTCTTCATGATAAGCGACATCCTGCTCCTCCAATGAAAAAGTATATGCACCATCCTGACCTATAGCAGCACCAAATGCAAACATGGCTTGTGTATATGGTTCTTCATTACCACTATTGCTCATATCAATAAAATTCAGGAAGGACGTTACTTTAACAAAGCCGGAAGAAATAGGAGCCTGCGTATAGAAGTTGGTTACCGTACCAGATATGTTGAGTTTAAAGACCCTCTTTTTGCACCCCAAAAAAACAATACCTATAATGAAGAGTGTAATTGAGGCTTTTAGAAGCGGTCTCATTCAAAGCGGGTAAGCAAGAAGAGTATTTTGAATTAGTCAATCAATAATACGGAATACTGAGGATTCTTCAAAGCGAAAGGAGTCCTAATAGGCTGATTAATATTATTTTACCAGCCTTTTCTTGATCCTGCCTTCAAAAAAGGCGTGTAAAGGAAATATACCTGCGGCAAGCACGGCATTGAACATCAATTTAAAAGCAGGGGCTCCGCCACTATAGTCTTCAATGATAGGATCAAGCAACACCAACATAAACTCAAAAAAGAGTAAGAAAGAGAAGAAGATCATACCCTCGGCTAATCTATCAGGAATAGATATTTTCCCTGTAAAATAAACACCGGTGAATGCAAGAACCAGAAAAATCAATATGCCGGAAAACTGTAAGTTATCGCGTCTACTCTTAGCCGTTTCCTCCCTTTCAATTTGTTCTTTTTCTTTCCTTATTCGATCCRCTTCTGCCACTTCAAACTCATGCTTCGCCTCCAGCTTGCCGAGTTCCCTGCTCTTATCTTSATTAAAGATGCTGTCATTCACTTCTGTGTACTCCTTATAGTAGGAGAGCGCTTTTTCAAAATCACCTCTTTTRCTGGCTACCTCACTTAACTCAAAGGCCCAGGCCTGTATCTGGTACAGACTGCCAAGCTCCTTGGATGTACTCAAGGCCTCCAGCAAATAATGTTCGGACTCTGAATACCGCTTCATACTGTTCAACAGCGATCCTAAATTACCTTGCTGTATGGCAATTCTATTCTTGTCGTTAACGGATTCAGCAACAGCCAACGTTCTAAAATAATATTCCAACGCCTTTGTATAGTGCTCGGTTTGAAGTTCAAGATTATTGGTGTCTTCATCGCCCATAGAATAATAGGTATTTGCAATGCTTCCTAAATCTGCCGCAATTCCCGCTTGATCATCTAGCTCTTCATCAATGGCTAAAGCCCTAAAGTAATATTCCAGCGCTTTATCATATTCTTCCTCCTGGTTATGTGCGATACCAATATTGCAAAGCTGAATGGCTACGCCTGTTTTATTATCGATCTCTTCCATGAGGGCTAATGCTTGCTTATAATATTTGATCGCCTTTTGATTTTCGCCCTGGTAACGATAAATGATACCAATAATATTCAATGTACTTCCGATGGTTCCGGCGACAGCTCTATCCCCGGGATGGGCTTGTCGATATTGAGTCCTTAGCTTTAACGCATTAAAGAGATGATCAAGGGCCATATCATAGTCGCTTATTCGCCAATTCAGCTCACCCAATATATAATACAGTTGAGAAGTAGCTTTCTGAAACCAGGAGAGCATGGGTTCCCTTTCATTGACTACAGTCCCCTTTTGTGCTTCAATAATCCTCAATGCATTTTGGGCGTATGAGATAGAGGAATCTGGCTGAGTTATCCTCGAAACCCAGGATAGCTCCGTGAGTAACAAGATCTTGGTTGTATCAATGCTCGATGTATCCAGAATATCGTGGAGCGAATCTAGTTCCCTATTTATTTGTCCTGTGGCAATCATGGGAATAAAACATAAGATGATTAGCGCTTTTTTCATCTGGCTATAATTGATTATTCTTGGTTAGATGGAACTCGCCAATAATCATTCTCCTGTGTGTCATATCCTTAATCTTGCTCGTTTCATATCACACTTTAATACCTATTATACAAACGTCATCAATTTGTTCAATATCACCTTTCCATTCTTCCAGAGACTTTTCCAAAACTGTCTGTTGTTCAGCCATGGTTTTATCCTGATTGTCCATCAGTACCTGTTTGAAATTTCGAATATTGAATTTTTTGCCTTTTGGGCCACCAAATTGGTCGGAAAAACCGTCGGAAAAGAGATAACACGCATCTCCTTTTTTGAGTTCAATCTTATGGGTCATAAAGGCATGATCCTCAGGAGTGCTCCCCCCTATCGACACACGGTCAGCTTTGTATTGTAGCAGCTCGCCTTCACGAATAAGGAAGAGTGGATTCTTCGCGCCCGCAAACTCCAGGCCCCCTGATGGGCTGAAACGACACAAGGCGATATCCATTCCATTGTGTAAGGTCCTTTTGCCTTCCTTATTAAAATTGGCAATTACCGCTTTGTTCAGATGCGTCAGTACTTCTCCAGGTGTCACACAACTTCCTTTGTTTATAGCCTGATGCAGCAAATCGTTTCCAAGCATGGACACCATGGCACCGGGAACTCCGTGTCCGATACAATCAACCGCAGCAATGTAATTTCCCTTTGTATGTTTTTGGAACCAATAAAAATCACCACTTACAATATCCTTGGGCCTGAACATCACAAAGGAATCGAGAAAAGCACTTTGAATGGCTGTGATTGAAGGAAGCATGGATTCCTGTATCGTTCTGGCATATTCGATACTATCGGTAATGTCTCTATTCTTCTCTTCAATAATTACATTCTTCTCCGCCAATAAAAAGTTTGACCGTTTCTTTTGCCGATATGCCAGCCCTACAAATCCTGCCATAACAAGCGCAAGTGACAGCCCTAAACCCAGCAGGTAATTCGCATTGCGCCTTTGATCAATTTCAAGCTGCTGTAACACAATTTCGGTTTCCTTTTCCTTGGTTTGAAACCGTGTTTCCATTTCCGTAATACTTCTGGTGTTATTGGCATTGAACAGGCTGTCCTCAATGGATTTGTGGAGCCGAAGGTATTCGAGCGCCTTTTTGTGATTTCCCATAGACTCATGGATTTCAGAGAAGATGAAATAGGCCAATGAAACTTCTGCCGTAGCATTAATGGAATCCGCCAGCTTAAATCCTCTTGTGATCATCTCAAGAGCCCTCCCGTATTCTTTTTTCATTCTGTACAGCTCTCCTAAGGCGCGCAATGGGTTACTCATGGCCCAGGGGTCCTCATCTTGCTCTGCTATAGTCAATGATTCCATTAATTTATCCTCTGCCTTCTCGTACTGGCCCATGGCCGTATACGTTTCCCCTATATTGCTGAGTGTAACAGTCTGGCCCGCGCGATCTTTCAGATGGAGATCAAATACATAACCCTGCCAGTAATATTTAAGCGCTTTATCATATTCACCATTATCCGAATATACATTGGCGGTATTGTTAAAAAACAGGCCCATTCCGACAGAATCATGCAATGCTTCAAATTCATCGAATGAACGTTGAAAATAAGTCAAAGCAAGTTCCTGGTCGGCTCTATAATAATGGATGACGCCGATATCATTGTAACAATAAGCCAGTCCTTCATGGTCATTAATGGCCGCAAAAATCTCCACGGATTTATAGGAGTTCTCCAACGCCTTTGGATAATCTCCAAGTTGATCGTAAATTAGGGACTTATCTGCATATACGCTTGCTAGAGCACTGCTATCAGTAGCTATCATACTCATCTTCCAGGACTTCTCCGTATAACCCAGGGCCAACACGTAATTACCGAGGTCAATATGCGTTTTGGTCATGGCATTATAGGCGATCAACCTCTTTKTCGGACTTTGGGAGGATTCTGCCAATTGCAATGCTGCCTTGGCATATTTGAGGGAAGTTTTAGGTTGATTATCTTGCGTCGCTTTCTGAAGTACAATCAGCGAGTCAAATTGGGTTGTGCTTTGGCCGGTAGCAGAAAAGCAATTTACGAGTAGTAAGATAGCAGCCAAAAAGAGCGTGGCGATCGACTTCATTCTCGAAATATAACCAATGCCATTATAAACGACATGAAAATAAATCATATCATACTAAGCTGCTGCATCGCAATGTCTGTGGCAGCGTGCAATACGTGTTCAGATACTCAGGCTGAAGTACAAAGCTGTGGTAAGAGCTGCTCTTCATCCTGTGATCAGAAGCATGCCAACAACGAAGAAGGAAAATTTGACTTTGCCATGGGCAGTGTATGCCAGGCAGCATGTGGGGTAAGTAATTATGAAAAGAGTGATATTGTGGATATGGCCATGGCCAAAGTAGGTGATATCACCATGTGCCCCGTGAGCGGAGCAATCTTCAAGGTCAAGGAATCCAGCCCCATATTGAAGCACGATAGAAAAACATTCCATACTTGCTGCGGCAGTTGTGCGAATAAATTCAAAGAAGATCCAGACCGGTTTTACAAAAACGTCTGATTAAGTTGATTCTTCTTTTCTCTTTTTATATTGTTTGGTAAGCTGCTCAGGCAATAGTGGGTGCATCAATTGCCCGATATAATCTTTTGGGAAGTCTTCTTTGATACCAAATCTCTCTGGCTCCTGTTCAGGACAGACATAGGTTCCAAAAAGGATATCCATCAGTGGTGATATATTGGCCTAATTGTCGGCATGGCGGTCTAAATCATGATGCCAGTGATGCAATTCTGGTGAACCGATGAGCATGCGCAAAGGGCCCAAAGGCAGACGTACGTTTGAATGAATGTAGATGGCCCAGATACCACGGAATGCAATGAGGCCGGCTATGGTTTCAAGGGGGAACCCCAGCACAAAGGCGGGTAGATTAATAATCCCTATCGTATAAATGGAATCTAGGGGATGTTCTCTGTGTGCGGCCAACCAATCCAGGTGTTCTGCGCTGTGATGAACTTTGTGAAATCGCCAAAGGAAAGGGACATTGTGCTGCAATCTATGTCCCCAGTATATCAGGAAGTCACTCAATACAACGACCTCAATTGCCTGTATCCACCACCACTGCGTCGCAACAGCATCCCTGAAATTTTGAGGGATAACGGTGAATAGCCAGTAATCAAAATGATTTAGGGCCCATAATACCAGGCCTGCCCATAATATGTATTGCCCCAGTAAGAAACACATATCCAAGATCCAGGATGGCCTAAAAAAGCGCTGTTTGGCCTTTGCAGGGAACACCTTTTCCATAGGGAGGAAGACGAGAATGAGAAAGAGAATACTTAGTCCTGTTGCGATGGCGAGATTACCAAATTCAGATATTAACAGTTGTGGAATCATTTTTTCAGCTTTACGCTCACGGAGTCGGAATCAGGAGATATAACATTACTGATAGACTTGGAGCCGGACAACAAGGTTTTTCTAGGCTTATAAGATTTCAGCTGTTTGAGCAACTTAGCACTGACCGTGTCAGGAGTAAATACGCTTCTTGACTTTGAGGAACTCATCAAATATGTTACTTTCATAAACGTGTCCGCTGACGTAATAGGAAGCGGTTTAGGTTTCAAAGTATCAGTCCTTGCATACAGAGGATTAGCTGTAGCCGAGTCGAGCAGCCTTTCCAGGCTATCCAATAAACCCATGGTGGCCAGATACGGTGGATCACGAACCAACATGACCTTAGAGCTTACTATTCGGAACCGTATATGTTTAAGGGAGTCAGCCACTACCTGTATTGAATCCCGTTCCGCTGCCGATAGTTCCTGAGAATTATCTTCTGGATAAAGGCTGGATTTCATTTCCAATATACCAGATTTGTATAATACAAACCCAGAAATCAGCAATGCGAAGCTCAATAGAACTCCTACCCGTAGGATTTTGTTGGGTGGTTTTTTCATGATGGGTGGCAGGGGTAAATATAACTTACTGGAACTGAAGTTATTGCACAGCACGAACAGTAAGGTGCAACTCAATTAAGTGGGAAAGAACGTTTCAGTCCTTCAATTGAGGGATCATTTGAAAGTGCATGCAGGAGCAAAACGAAGGCACAATCGTACGCAAAGAACTGGTTTCAGGTGGTTGGCCGGTTCTGGAGTCGATGAAGTGATTATCTTCCATTGCTGCATGCATGATCAATAAGCACAATCCCCTTCTCTTGGAAAGTCGTTTATAATTGACACAATTGGCGCAACGTCTATCTGTTTTGATGAGCTTCATCCCACAAAGATAGCACAGGTGATGAACTGTGTTACAGCTTGGCTAGATTGGTATACGTTTCTGGATCGATATCCCGGATGTCAATCGACACCAACTGAACGCTGGAAAACATCGGTTTAAGCCTGGCGACAATACTTCTGGATAGTAATTGCTTTTGCTCAGTAGATCTGCCTCCCATAATATCCGCTGTAATGTGAATGAAGTCATCCTTTGTTCCACCAGAGGTGTAATGGCTGAATGGCACAATGCGGACCTTGATATCACCTTTTCTAAACAATTCTGAATCTTCGGCAGTGTCATGAACTGCATCGATGATCTCTTCGGGGGTGGCGATTGATAATACGGGTTCTGAGCAATCTATTCTAAAGTGTGGCATCTTAATTCAGTGCTTTATTTACTTTTTCAACAATATCCTTTGCAGTGGTATATCCATGGGCTATGAAAATTCTTTTACCATGTACTTGTAGAATTACAGATGGAAACCCACCAATACCCATCTCCGCTGATCGATCAAAATCCTCACGTACGCGTGTTACCATTTCACCTGATGTGAATTTACCCTCGAATTCCGCTGAGTCTACCCCAAACTCGACAGCCAGTTCACGGTACGTTTTTGTAAGGTTAGGGTTCTTGTTTTCTGCGTAGAATGCCTTTTGTACCGCCTTAAAATAGTCGAATTCATTTTCGGGACTCAATTCACGGATTGTCACCACTGCACGACAAGGCGGCTCTGTATCATAAACAATGGAATCTGCATCCAGTATCTCATAACTAAATGGTTGATTGGATTTCTCATACACGTGGCTCCAGTGGTCTTTCAAGAAGCTCTTCATTTGTTTAATAGGCTCAGTGCTATAGGGCCTCAGTCCACCCATTACCATTTCAAAATCAACCTTCTCTTCCAACTGTGCTTTCGCGGAAGTAATCTCGTCAGCAAAACCATAACACCAGGAGCACATCGGATCACCTATATATATCAATTTAGCCTTTGATTCCATACCAGTTGTATTGGTCAGCATGAGTATAATAACTAATGTTAGCAGATGATTTAGCATATATTAAGCGACTATTAAGATAATTCAATTTTCATAAACTCAAAAGAATTTGATTGGGTATCTATCAACTATTTTCTGGTTGGTTTATTCAGGTACTTGCGTATTGGGTTGTGGCATTTAGGTGGGGCGGGCAGACCCCTCTGTCCCTATCGGGACATCTCCCCTTGAAAAAAGGGGAGAAGTTGGATTTGGGGTGGTGGAGAATTTTAGGTGGGGCAGGCAGACCGCTATGTCCCTGGCGGGACATCTCCCCTTGAAAAAAAGGGGAGAAGTTGGATTTGGAGTGGTGGAGGATTTTAGGTAGGGCGGGCAGACCGCTCTGTCCCTGGCGGGACATCTCACATTGAAACAAAGGGCGAAGTTGGATTTGGGGTGGTGAAGAATTTTAGGTGGGGCGGGCAGACCGCTATGTCCCTGGCGGGACATCTCCCCTTGAAAAAAGGGGAGAAGCTGGATGCGGGTGGTAGTAAAGGCAGGGGGTTGAGTTTCGTGGTGTTTCACTTTAATGTTTTAACCTTAAAAGATATGAGACGATCCTCTTTCAAATACTACCTTTGGGGTAGTTTTGATAAGATGGGTAAGAGGGTTTTTGTATTTGTAAGCGTTGCTTTTGTTCTGTTCCTCTCGGGTATTGCGATGCTTCCTATTGGCGTTTCACTAAAGGAGTCGTTATGGATTGCCAGAGAAATGTGGGATGCACCTACAGCATTGCAACAATTAGTCGGACCAGAAATTACGCTGGAGATTGATTATGATGATTATAGGACACTAGGAGCAACTCGGATAAAGGCACTGGAGGCCGGTGTATTATTGGATTCTTTTCAAGTTTACGTGCCTGCTTCGCTTACCTATCAGGGTGTTGAGCGCAAGGCTGCAATCAAACTCAAAGGTATGCGTCCCACCCATTGGTCCCATCCGATCAAGTGGTCCTTTAGAATAGTGCTACTAAAAGGAGAGAAGAAGATAAGCAATATGAAAACCTTCTCCCTACAAACACCCGYACAAAGRGGATATTAYATCGATGCTTTATACCACGATTATCTAGAGCAAGTTGGGGTGATCAATCTCCAATATGATTTTGTTSGRCTCAACCTGGGRGGCATGAACYTGGGAAAATATATGATTGAAGAGTTTTTTGATGCACCWATATTGACCAGGCTGGGCAAATCCAATGGACCRATAATAAGGTTTGATTTCGAAGGGTTTTGGGCAGGMATTGAGTGGTAYAACCMYAAGCTACCGGGCTTACGGGACAGTCTTACAGCCACTTATTATAGCGCTCCTATCAAATCCTATAAGTACGCTTCGGGTACCTACAAAGAATGGGATGAAGACAGTGAAAAAGGAAAGGCATTACTGGAGTCCTTTCGCCTAGGAGAGAAGAGCACTAAGAAAGTATTCAATCTGGAGAAGTTAGCCCATTACTTTGCAGTGAATACCCTCTTTGGGAATCAACATCCAGCCTTATTGACCAATCTTAGGTTCTACTATGACCCGGCCACAGGGCTGCTTGAACCCATTGGATATGACATAGAAGGGCTCTACTCTTTAGAAAAGGACACCGAATTTGAATTCAATTATTGGCCCGGTGAAAGGAGTGAGAAAAGAACCGCCTTTGTAGAACAAGTGTTTTCCAATTCAAAGTTTAACAAGCGTTACCTAAAGGCACTCAACACCGTTACTGATTCAGCCATGATATCAAAGGTGTTGCTAGGATCCCAGTCAACTTTTGAAGAAGCAACAAAGGGTACGCAAAACCCAAATGACCGACGTGGTATTCTTTGGGAGAATGCGGCAGCGATAAGGAAGAAATACGACCTTTGATAACGGCAATTCTGGGGAGTGTAACGATCTCTGTAATCTACCAGCCTCTTACAGATTACTTCTTCTGGCTATGCCTTCATCGCAATCACGGTGCGCTAGTTAACTTTTGTAATTCCCAACCCAGGACCTTCTGGAATCTGCAGCAGGCCATTCACCATCTTCACACCTTCAAAAGGATCATTACTAATAAGTGCCGGGGCATCAAGGTCCACCCAATCAGCCAGGGGAGCTAAGGTTGCAGCAGCGGTTACGGCGCAGGAAGACTCTGCCATACATCCAACCAGCACTTTAAAGCCCATTTGACGTGACGATTCAATCATCTTGAGTGCCTCGAAGATGCCACTGCTCTTCATGAGCTTGATGTTAACKCCACTAAAAACACCCTTAAGAGCGGCCAAATCACCCAATCGCTTCACYGATTCATCWGCTATGATTGGAATTTYACTGTGCTCTGTAACCCAAGCTGTTTCATYAACCATCTCMACTGGCAATGGYTGYTCCACGAATAGGGCGCCTTGTTCAGTTAACCAATGSACCATTTCCAATGCCYGTCYCTTATCTTTCCACCCYTGGTTWAYGTCTACACAAAAGGGTTTSATAGMSCCTTCTAWATAYCTKCYTACCARCTYCTTGTCATTCTCTCCWCCTARTTTTAATTTAATAATYGGATARGCTTCCGCATCCCGCAGTTTGGCTTCCATCTCTTCCYGAGAWGACATACCTATCGTAAAGGATGATGCTGAAGMATTGGAGACATCAATGCCCATCAGTTCTGCAAGGGTCTTACCATCCATTTTCCCGCGCAAATCATGTACGGCAATGTCAACTGCAGCTTTTGCGGCATTGTTATCTTTAGCTATTCCATCCAGATACTGGACAGTGGCACTAAACTGCATGGGGTCCAAACGGGTAGTATCAATCTTATCTAGAAATTGGCCAACGGATTTGAGGCTTTCTCCCAAGTAAGGCGGTAAGGAAGCTTCCCCATATCCAATATGTCCTTCGTGTTTTAATTCTACAAGGACAATATCCGTTTCAGTACGAGTACCATAGGCAAGCTTAAAGGGGTGTTTGAGTTTTAGTTTGTAAGAATGGTGAGATAGTTTCACTGAAGTTGGCTGATTGTGTTTTTAAAAGGCTGCAAGAATGTACAGTTACTAATTTGCCCGGTACCCTGTCCACCTGGAGAGCATATCAAAAAAACCAGGCACGAAGCGATTCATCGTGACAAACACACGCATCATGAATGGAATTACCACCACTTTTTTCCTCGTTTTAATCGTTCTCAAAACAGCCCTTGCTACTTCGTCAACGGACATGGTATGAACGAGGGTGGTAGAAATTTTCGGAATACGCTCAGCGGAGCCGGGATTGTTTTCAAAATAAGCGGTATCTACTTTGCCCGCCGCAATCATAGATGCATGAAGATTGGTGTGATGCAGGTCCGTATAGAGTGAGCTGGAGAATCCACGCATGGCATGTCGAGCAGCTACGTACCCGATAGCTCCAGGAATATTGAAATAACAGGCAATCGAGTTAATATTGATGATGTGCCCAGAGTCGCGCTCCTTCATCTGATCAATAAAAGCTTTGGTGGTATAGGCCGCAGCATAGTAAGGTGCCGCCATTTGCTCCTCAAAATCCTGACTTTGTGATTCAAATATCGATAACCAGTGGCCCGCTCCTGCCCCATTGATAATAACATCGGGCAAACCTACCTCTGAAATTACCCGTTCAGCCACTGCATTGACTTCCACATATTTTGTAAGGTCTACCGGATAAACATGGGCCAATCCTCCCTTCTCCTGAATCACCGTCGCAACCTTGTTCAGGTTCGCTTCTCCCCTGGCCTGTAGCACGACAATTGCGCCTTTTGAGGCGAGCAATTTGGCAGACGCAGCTCCTATGCCGCTAGAAGCTCCTGTGATCAATATTATTTTGTTTTTTACACTCACGGACAATGGATTATAACAAATATATAAATTGCTTTTCGCGATCATATCTTTATTAAATTTATAGTGGAAAAAGAATCATGACAGAATCAACTGAGGCTGATATCCATGGGGCTGCCAATGGAATGGAAAAGATCCAGGAGTATCTTGGCGAGTTTGTTTATGGCAGCATAGATGGAAGTGTAACCACTTTTGCGGTAGTGGCAGGTGCAGCAGGCGCCCACCTGGACAGTTCTGTGGTGATTATCCTTGGCTTTGCCAACCTGATCGCAGACGGCTTTGCGATGTCAGTTGGCAGCTATTTATCTACTAAATCAGAGCTGCAAAATTACGAGAAACACAAGCGCATTGAATATTGGGAAATCGAGAACCTAAGGGAGAAAGAAGTACAGGAAGTAAGGGATATCTATCTCGCCAAAGGATTTGAGGGTGACCTGCTTGAGCAGGTGGTAGACAAAATAACAGAAGACAATGACCGATGGGTGGATACCATGATGATGGAAGAATTGGAGATGATTCCTACTAATAAGTCTCCACTGGCTATGGGGACGGTAACTTTCATTTCGTTTGTGGTGGTTGGATTCATACCGCTATTGAGTTATGTACTCGATTACACAATCAGATGGGAAGTCAACCTTTTCCATGTCTCGACCGCTCTCACCTCTTTGACCTTTATTGGGATCGGTGCTTTAAAAAGCTTCGTAACTCACAGCAGCCGTCTTATCGGCATGCTTGAGACCTTGGTCCTGGGTGCAGCAGCAGCTTCACTCGCCTATGTAGTTGGAGGCATTTTAGAGCGGATGAT
>JAESRW010000040.1 GCA_016764395.1 Flavobacteriales bacterium | reverse complement strand
CCTATTGCCCATTGCCTATTGCCCATTGCCTATTGCCTTTTGCCTATTGCCTTTTGCCCATTGCCTATTGCCCATTGCCTATTGCCTATTGCCTATTGCCCATTGCCTATTGCCCATTGCCTATTGCCTTTTGCCTATTGCCTTTTGCCCATTGCCTATTGCCCATTGCCTATTGCCTATTGCCCATTGCCTATTGCCCATTGCCTTTTGCCCATTGCCTACCGCCCGAAGAAATCAACCACCGGTCGTCCTTCTTTCTATTAAGCTTTCATAGAGCGCCTCATACCGGGGCAAAATGTAATCGATATTGAACTTTCGAGCATGTTTGAGGGCATTGACTCTAAATTGACCGAGTTTATCCTCATTACTTAGTAGGTCAACCGCATTTTTGGCCATGTCTTTAATGTCGCCTACATTGCTCATGTATCCAGTTTCTCCATGCACATTCACTTCAGGTAAGCCACCTGTATTTGTGGAGATCACAGGAACACCGGATGCCATGGCTTCCAATGCGACGAGTCCAAAACTCTCCGTCTCTGAAGTTAACAGGAACAAGTCAGCAGTGGAAAGGATCGTTTCTGTCTCTTTAAGTTTGCCAACCCTTTTTATTTTGTTGCAAAGCTTGAGCTCCAGACATAGATCATCAATGAGCTTTTGCTCAGGACCGTCTCCAACAAGAATCAACTTCGACTTAACTTTCTTCTGAACTTCCGCAAAAACCCGAACAATGTCAGCAATTCGCTTAACCGGGCGGAAGTTAGAAATGTGAATAAGGACCTTCTCATCATCTTCCGCATATTTGCGTCTTAATGCAATATCTCTTTCTCGGGAATATTCCTTGAAACAGATGAAGTTGGGAATCACGTGGATGTCACCCTCAATCTTGAAGTGCTGTAGCGTATCTCTTTTTAAACTCTCAGAGACTGTTGTCAGAATATCTGACTGGTTCATGGCAAAAGTAATGACCTCGTTCATAGAGGCATCCTTTCCTATCAAAGTAATATCAGTGCCGTGGAGTGTTGTGATGAAAGGAAGGTCTTTGTTCTTCGCAGCTAGGATTTGCTGGGCCGCATATGCAGAAGAAGCGTGTGGAATTGCGTAATGGACGTGAAGCAGGTCCAGGTTTGCACTGTGAGCTATCTCTACGATTTTATTGGTTAACGAAAGCTCGTACGGAGGATACTCAAAAAGGTCATAATTGGAAATCTCTACTTCGTGGAAGTAAATRTTYTCTTCGTCYANAAYTNARCTTAAACGGCTTKCTRTAGGARATAAAATGAATCTGGTGKCCCTTTCGKGCCATAGCTCTYCCAAGYTCKGTGGCRACAACRCCACTTCCWCCGAAGGTWGGATAGCATACAATACCRATGTTCATTTGTTGATTTTTGTTAACCGCTGCCGAAGTTAGTGAATGTTATTAATGAGTTTGTAGAAGAATTGACCAAACCGAATAATTTCGGATTGAATAATCTCAACAATATGAATAATGGAAGGAAGGTGGTTGAAATGGCTGCTTACTGGATTTCCTTGTCCTCAATAATAGCCTCATAAATAACCTGCATGATGTCCGTACGCACGTTCATCTTCACAAGTTTTCTGTTTTCACTATCGGGGTGTACCCGRTTAGAAAGGAAAACATAGACTATTTTTTCTTTGGGATCTGCCCAGGCCATGGTGCCAGTGAATCCGGTATGCCCAAAGCTCTCCGCTGAAATACATTGACAGGTAGGGCCATCTTTGGTATAATCCATCTGAGGTTTGTCAAAGCCTATTGCTCTTCTGTTATCATCACAATAATGACACCGGGTAAACTCATTAAGAGTGGTATCCGAAATATATTTCTTGCCGCCATAGCTTCCACCATTGAGCAACATATTCATAAAAATACCAACGTCATGGGCATTCGAGAAAACTCCTGCATGTCCACCAACCCCACCTAGCATTGCTGCTCCCGGATCATGAACGTAGCCGTGCACCATTTGTTTACGGAAGTAATAATCATCTTCGGTTGGAATGATCCTATCCAGGCCAAAGCGATCTATGGGCTTGTATCCCATGGTTTTTAAGCCAAGGGGTTTATAAAAAGTGTTCATCGCATATTGATCCAGTGTTGTCCCACTCAAGCTTTCAAGAATTCTCATCATGAAGTAATAGCCCAAATCACTGTATAGATATTCCTTTTTCTTTCTCAATGGTGAAGAAATGATTTTGTCCATGATAGAGTCTGCATAGGATTTTTCCAGAAACAGTTGATTGGTAACCTTCAAAGGATGCGTCGCAGAGAATTCCTGGGAATAATAACCATCCTTATATTTAGAGCCTGCGGTAATGAACATCTTCTTTCGTTTCGACCACGATACTTTGTCCACTGTTTCAAGCCAAAATGGTATCCATGATTTTAATTGAGCGTAATGTGACATGATCGCGCGAATAGCGAGCGTATCCTTATTGGAGGTATCGATATTACCTGAAAGATAGGTGCCTAAGGTACTGTCCACATTGAGCTTGTGTTCATCTGTCATTTTCATCATGCCCGGGGTAGTTGCCAAGATTTTAGTCAAGGAAGCCAGATCATAGATGTCGCTATTCCGCACCTTCTGCTTATTTTCATACGTGTGATAGCCAAAGGATTTCCAGTAGATTACTTTGTWCTCTTTCATTACGTATACCTGGCATCCGGGAGTAGCTTTCTCGGAAATCGCATGTAGGGCGATCGAATCGATTAAATTCAACTTTTTTCTATCAAAGCCTACCTCCTCAGGTATCGCATACTGGATCCGGTTAGATTGAGTGTCTAGTCCCGCACCAACCCTAAAGTTATCTGAAATGGAGACCGGTACCCTCCCTTTGGCGGCTATTCCCCCAAACAGTAGTTGCGCGGAGAGCTCCTGGGCCAATAGATTGTTGTTATAAGAAAGGAGCACCCCTTCCATTATGTGAAGATTGTTCACGCTACTAAGCGCATAGGGACTACTGAAGGCAGTAAGTATCACTTTCCCTTCTCCTTGATGGATCAGATTAATCAAGCTAATTGCTTTATCCGATAGGCCGTAATTTTTACTGGGATTATACGTCTTACTGTGAATGCTGATGATGACCAGGTCGTACTTATCGAGGCTCTTTTTTAGAAATGCATATTGGCTCCCAGTTGGTTCACTGCCTACAGAAAAATGTTTCATTGGTGCATAATTCTCCATCATCTTTTGGAACGGCGTAACCTTGGCAGATCGCCCAATGGAGAGGGTTGCGATCCGTAGTGTATCCAATCCCTTTATAGGAATTATATCATTCTTGTTGTTGAGCAGCGTAAGTGAAGATTCGACTAACTTCCGCTTCAATAGTTCATCTTCTATGGTGTTCAAGTCATTGATTATATTACTGTCGCTAACAGGCTGGTAATTATTTAGATAAAGCCATTCTTTTGCGCGTAGTATTTTCTTGCATCTCAGGTCAATATCTTCTCGGTTGAGCTCCTTGCGTTCAATCGCTTTTTTGATCTCATCAATGGCTTTTGGAACATCCTCCGAGAAGAGTAAGATATCATTCCCAGCGAGCACCGCTTTTACATCAACAATACCCGGTTCGTAGTATTTGCTCACACCTTTCATGTTCAATGCATCGGTGAATATGAGCCCTTTGAACTGGAGGCTATCTTTGAGCAATTCAGTTACTATTGGCTTGGAAAGGGTTGATGCAAGGTTTTTTGTACTATCATAGCTCGGAACATATAAATGGGCTACCATCATACTACCCAATCCTTGTTTGATGAGTTGCTTGAATGGATAAAGTTCAAGGCTGTCCAATCTTTTTAGACCATGTCCAATGAGCGGAAGACTTAGGTGAGAGTCAGCATCCGTATCCCCGTGACCTGGAAAGTGCTTTGCATTGGCCAAAACATGTTGATCTTGCATGCCTCTCATATATGCGATTCCCTTTTGGGATACATTATCTCTATCCTCACCAAAGGATCTGTAGTTAATAACTGGGTTTTTAGGGTTATTGTTGATATCCACTACCGGAGCAAAGTTGATCTGAACACCCAGTCTCTTGCTGTGCGAGGCTATGCGCTTGCCCATTTCGTAGATCAATTGGTTGTCCTGGATTGCACCCAATGTCATCTGGTAAGGAAAACGAACGGTACTGTCCAGACGCATGGCCAATCCCCACTCGGCGTCCATCGCAATCATCAAAGTGACTTTAGCCTTGGATTGATAAAGGTTGGTGAGTCTTGCCTGTCTTACCGGACCGCCCTGAAAGAATATCAATCCGCCAATTTTATGCTGTTCGACCAATTCCGTAATGGCTGTAATGTGTTCAGGACCTCTGTTGGAGTAGGCGGCAACCATAAAGAGTTGGGCGATACGCTCATCCGGGGTTAAGGTGGTAAATACCGAATCGGCCCAAGGTGATGGGCTCGAGAGAAAGGACGGGTAGAGCACGTCGTTGGTGAGGTCGTTATCAGTAGGATTGAGAAATCCTACAATGACAAAAAAGAGTAAAGAGAAGCCTGCATATCTGAGAAATTTCTTCATTTAAAATAAAGAGTTACAATGTTTCAACCAAAATATCAGGCTATATCATCTTCGTTAATATTCATAATCTGCGCCAGACAACTGGTCGATTTCTCATAGCAATCTCTTATCAGGTCAACCGACCTTGCTATAAACTAGCAACAATTTTACAGTTTATCGAGGTATGAAAAAGGGATTAATGGAGAATCAATTCACGAAGCAATGTTCGTATCCTTCTTAGATTCTAATCCCAACGACACAAATGTCGTCTGTCTGCTCTGTCCAATCCGTATTATTGCCAGAAGGGTTTCTCCAGGCTCTAAGTTCTTTCCCAAGGCTTTCGCCTTGTTCTTCGGGTGGTTGGCCATGCAAGCTTAGTATCATTTTTTTAAATCTGTGATACTTGTATTTTTTTCTGTCCACCCCGCCAAATTGATCTGCAAAGCCATCAGAGAATAGATAAACGTCATCACCTTTCTTAAGCTTAAAGTTATGGAGGGTGAAATCGTTTTTACCGTTATCTAAAAACCTGCCTACATGGTATTTGTCACCTTTTAGTTCAATCAGCTCCTCTTTCCTCACGATATAGGTCGGATTGTTTGCACCGGCAAACTCCATCGTCTTCTCCTTTGTATTAATCACACATAAGGAAATGTCTATTCCATCTCGTATCCCAGTTGTATCATCATCACCTGATTTCAAAGTTTGATACAATCCCAAATTCATCTGATTTAGAATTTCCGCTGGATCAAATATTTTTTGTTCTTTAACGATCATATTCAGATGATTATTTCCTATGATACTCATAAACGCTCCAGGAACACCATGTCCTGTGCAATCTGCAACCGCGATGATTACCTTGTCTTCTTCTTTATGAATCCATATGAAATCTCCACTCACAATTTCTTTAGGTTTAAAAAACACAAAGCAGTTATCAAGCATTGCATGTACCTGTTCATCTGAAGGAAAAATGGCTTCCTGAATTTTTCGAGCATACTTGATGCTGTAGGTTATGTCATCGTTCTTGTCCTTTAAGTCAGTGTTTCTTTTTTCGATCTCGTCTTGAAGTGTGCGCTGATAAAGAGCAATGGCGACCCCTTTAGCTACCTCTTCAACCAGGTTGATCAATTCACTGTTGAAGTAATTGGTATCATCACAGCAGATGTTAATTGAACCCAATAGTTCATTTTGAGCCACCAGTGGACACAGAAGATAGGAGTTAATTCCCTCCTTGATAAGTTCCTCATCTGATTTGGACAACGTGTCCTTAGCCTCCAAGTCCTGAACCAGGTAGTTTTTGAATCTGCGAAGGTGTACCACACCATGAAATTCGGAAAGTGGTAGTACAATGCCTTCCTTGAGATAACTATTGGGGTGCGCTGAAACGGAGAATGGTGTGAATGTTTCGTTCTGAAAGTCAAATATCACCATGCTTACCCTGGAGATGTTCAACTCCATGTAGAGTTTGTTAATCGTGAATTCAATAATTTCATTGAAGGAACCAGCACTCAATATCTTCTTATCCACCGCATTGATAAGTTTGAGTTTGGCAGCGACAGATTTAAGATGTGCTTCTGACTTTTTATCTTCTGTTACATCTGAGCCTATATTTATGAATTTATCTATTTCTCCATAGTCATCAAAAATAGGCGTGATGTTATAGGAGAGCCAGAGCTCGGCCCCATTCTCTTTATAGTTAATCAGTTCTTCCCTGAAAGATGTTTTACGTTGTTTCTGGGCTTGAATTCTGATAAGTGTCTCCTGATCGGTATTTTTTCCTGCCAATACATCATAGAGCCTCTCGCCTTTGATTGATTCCAGCGTATAGCCAAGTAAGCGCGTAAATCCTTCATTGACCCATTCCACATGGTCATCCTTATCCGTAAGTACAACAAAATTATCTGTCTTACTCGCGATGAGTGATAGCTTTTTAATCTCGTCCTCTGATTTCTTTTTCTCTGTAACGTCGTTGCCAATTGTAATATATCGGTCTATCTCACCTTGTTCATTGAGCACGGGGTTCACATTTAAAGAGAGCCAAATAGCCCGGCCATCCTTGGTGTAATTGAGTATGTCTTCTGTGAACGGGCCACCCTTTCTTCGCTTGTTGTCAATTTCTACTTCCACACTTTTATCGGTCAGTGCACCTCTCAAAAGTATATCCGGCCGTTTGTCCATCACCTCTGAAAAGCTGTATCCTGTTATTCTTGTAAAACCATCATTTACCCATTCAATACGGTCGTATTTGTCAGTGATGATGACATAGTTATCCGTTTTGCTGGCAACCATTGAGAGTTTCTGCATCTCCAAATCCCCCTCTTTTTTCTCCTTATACCTTATATATATCAAAGCTGAAACCACTAGCAGTAGCAGCACCATAATAATAAGTGAATTCTTAAGAATGGATTGTGTCTTGGCCTCAGAAGCCATGATCTGATTTTCCTTCTCTAGAAGAACATGCTCTTTTTCATGTTGACGATGCTGATATTCTGATTCCATCTCGACGATTCTCTGGGTCGTTTCCTGACTTAGTATACTATCTTGAAGTTTGTAGGATTTAATCTGGAATTTCAGGGCATTCTTATAGTCTTTTTGATGCTCATACACAATTCCCAGAAGCTCATAAGCCATTTGGATTTCTCCTTGTGCATTAATCCTGTTAGCTGCCTCAAGGCTCATATTTGCATACTTAATGCTCTGTTTATAGCTTTTCTGCATCTCGTGGATATCGGCCAAATCCAAGAGTGTAATGGCTTCACCTTTGGCGTCTCCGATATCACGAAATATCTTCAACGCGCGGAAAAAATAGTCGATGGCTGCGGTATARTCACTGGCTTGGTCTGAGTATTCTGCACGGAATTTGTACACATTTCCGATATTGCCATAGCTTCCGGCCACTCCCCGCTGATCCCCAAGTTTCTCCTTTATCACCAGCGCCTTTTGTAAGTTTTTGATGGCAACGCCTAGATTGGTGAGATCACCACTTTTGTGACTCTGATTCATATAAACCAGGGCTATGTTGTTGAGGCTTCCCGCTACTCCAGCTTCATCGTCAAGTTCTTCCCGCATCGCTAAAGCACGTTTGTAATACTTTAAAGTTTGAAGGTAATCCTCCATATAATAGTGGATGATTCCGATATTATTAAGACATGCTGCGATTCGGCGTTTAGCTCCCAATTCCTCATTTTTATCTAGTGCTAACAAATAGTATTGAAGCGCCATTTTATAATCGTTTTTTTGATCGTAAATCACCCCAATATTGTTCAGACTTACAGCGATTGCTTCCTTATACATGCGGACCTCGGACGCTTCGATTGAGTTTTGAAGATACTCTCTGGCCATCGTCAGTCCATTGTTACCGTAGCGCAAAGCTTTTTCCGGATCGGTTACTCGTAACTCCCAGCTGAGCTCACTGAGAATTTTAAGGGTGTTTTCCGTGGTTAGATTGTTCTCCGCCTCCAGCTCCAATAGACGCTCCAAAGAATCCACTTTAGCTTCTGACGTGCTAATCTGGCAAATGCCATCTATTCCAAACGCGCAGAAACAGAAAATAAAGAAGAATGCAAATAGGATATGTGATCGCCCCACTGGTAAGAGATGCTCGGATTCAAGTTCTTAAAAATAAGAAGTTTTTACCCGCAAAAGATTAATAATTTCGCAACGTACACCAATCGAGATTAATGTCATTTTGAACTTGAAATATCTATTAAATCATTTTGAACGAATGTCTAAGTTTATACTTTTCTGCCTTTCGATTATTTGCTATGCTTCTTTAGTAAGTGCTCAAATTGACCCTGATGATATTACCATAATTAGGGACAAGTGGGGGGTGCCCCATATTTTCGCTCCCAAGGACGAGCAGGTAGCATATGGTTTAGCCTGGGCATCCGCCGAAGATAATTTCCATGAAATGCAGGAGAATATTTTGCCTGTTAGAGGAAGAACCGCAGAATACAAAGGTAAGGAAGGCGCAATCATGGATGTGTTTGGCCACTTAATGAATCTGAATCAGCTGGTTGAAGAGCGCTATGATACCAGTTTTTCACCAAAATTCAAGCTGGTACTGGAAGGTTACTGCGCCGGAGTCAATGCTTATGCCAAAGCGCATCCGAAAGAGGTGCTTATTAAGAATATGTTTCCCCTTACACCAAAGGATTTGGTAACAGCCTATACATTCTCTCTTGCATTTATGACACATGTGCACTTTGATTTGGGAAAGATCTTTCAGGGACATATTACGCGACATGAGATGAATATAGGCGTCGGATCCAATGGGATGGCGGTTTCTAGCTCCAGAACTGAGGATGGAAAGACATACCTGGCTATCAATTCTCACCAACCACTGAATGGCCCATTCGCCTGGTACGAGGCACACTTGTGCAGCGAGGAGGGTTGGAACATCATTGGAGCCAATTTCCCAGGCGGGGTTAGTCTGCTAGTGGGTGCCAATGAGAACCTGGGTTGGGGGCATACCTTGAATTACCCTGATATGGATGATGTGTATAAGCTGACCATGCATGAAAAGGACAAACTGAAATACAAGTTCGACGGAAAATGGGAAGTCTTGGAAGTAAGAAAGGTGAAATTGAAAGTAAAGGTGCTTGGCTTTCTCAAGATTCCTGTGAACAAAACGTATTATTGGAGCAAGTATGGCACCACCTTAAAAACCAAAACAGGTGTTTACTCAGTGCGATTTCCGGCAAATATGGATATTCGATCAATAGAACAATGGTACAGGATGAATAAGGCCAGCAATCTCGCAGAATTTCAAAACGCCTTGGATATGCAAGCCCTCCCAGGTATCAATGTTGTTTATGCAGATAGAGAAGACAATATTTATTACCTGAACAACGGACTGTTCCCTTACCGAAATCAGGACTATGACTGGAGGGAGGTATTGCCCGGTGATACCTCCGCTACTTTATGGGAGGCTAAATACCATCCCAGAAAGGACTTGCCCCAGCTTCTCAATCCGAAATGTGGCTACCTGGTTAATACAAATAATACCCCATTTAATGCGACATGCCCGGAGGAAAATTTAAATCCAGATGACTATGATAAAACCATGGGATTCCTTACGGATGACAATAATCGAAGTTTGCGGTACCACGCCCTCATTGCGGAATACGATAAGCTGTCATGGGATGATTTTAAAACCATCAAATACGACATTAGCTTTGCTGAACCTGCGCACAACAATTTCATGCTGGGTATCGAGAAGCTACTCTCCCTCGATCCGGCGACATATCTGAATATCGCCGAAGAAATTAAAATGTTAAATGAATGGGATCGGGTAACAGATATAGAATCTGAGGCAGCCAGTATCGTCATATTGTGCATTAAATGGTTGGTGGATGAACTCGTGGAGTCTGGGAAATTACCCGGAGTTACGGAGCTCGAAGAAGAAGAGGTGGTGGAAGCCATTAAATTCGCTCAGAAACACCTGAAAAAATATTTCAATTCGGTCCATGTACCGTTAGGTGATATTCAGCGACATGTTAGGGGAGAGGTCTCGTTACCAATAGGTGGTGGGCCGGATATTCTTGCTGCGGTACATACTGAGTATGATAAAAAAGGTGTTATGAGAGCTAGTTCCGGTGATTCCTATATCGAGCTGGTTCGCTATAGCAAGGACGGAATGGAAATTGAGACGGTTAATTGTTATGGGGCGTCTAACAAAAAGGACAGTCCCCATTACACCGATCAGATGGAAATGTTTGTGAACAAGAAGACCAAGAAGATGACTTTGGATAAGGAAACCATCTTCAAAGAAGCAGTAAGAACTTATCACCCAAAATAAATACAGCAATATGCGAGCACTTTTTACTTCATGTACCATTCTTCTCTTGCTATCGATATCGGCCTTCAAAACAGGCGATGAGTGGGGGGATGGGCTTTACGCCAATATCCAAACTTCTAAAGGCAAAATTGTAATTAAGCTAGAATACGGACTTGTACCCAAAACTGTAGCCAACTTTGTGGGCCTTGCCGAAGGAACCATTCCCAATGATTTCAAAAAGGCAGGGGAACCATACTATGACGGCCTGAATTTTCATCGGGTGGTAGCCGATGGAATTATTCAAGGAGGCTGTCCTGAGGGCAATGGGATGGGCAATCCTGGCTATAAGTTCAAAGATGAATTTAACATGAAGTTGGTACACGATAGAGCCGGAACGGTCTCCATGGCGAATTCTGGAAGGCATACCAATGGAAGTCAGTTCTTTATCACACACAGGGCCATTCCTTCATTGGACCACAAGCATTCAGTATTTGGCTACGTGGTACAAGGGCTTGAAGTTGTCAATGTCATTAAAGAAGGAGATGTTATGAATAAAGTGACCATCATCAGAGTTGGCAGCAAAGCCAAAGCATTTAAGGCTGAAACTCACTTTACAGAAAAGGATCGGAAAAAAGCAGACTGAATATCTATTTTTTTCTCCTTATAAAAATCTACTTTTACTTCATCATTATCCAAAGAGTCCTCGGCTGAAGTAGGGCGTTTACTAAATTCAAGACATGAAAAATATTATACCGGCCCTTTTAATTATTGGGTTGTTGTTCAATGCTTGTGGGCCATCTGATAAAAAGCTCCAAGACAAAAAGGAAGAGATTGAGTCTGATGCAGAAGAGGCCTTTGATGACATCATGGAAATGGCTGAAGAAGCCAGTGAAGAGATAGAAGCAGCAGCCGAGGACGCTAAGGTTGATACAGCTGCGATCAAGGAAGATTCGAATAAGATGAAGAAAAAGCTGCTTGGCAAGCTTAAGAAAAAGAAATGAGCCTTAAATTCAATCGTGGTAAGCACACCGACGATTTTCTAATTCATTTATATAAGGAATTGCTCTATCCTCGACTGATCGAGGAGCGCATGTTGCTGCTGCTAAGACAGGGCAAAATTTCCAAATGGTTCTCCGGAATTGGCCAGGAGGCGATATCAATTGGTGCCACATTGGCCTTGGAAACGGATGAATTCATGTTGCCCATGCACCGCAATCTGGGCATGTTCACTGCTCGGAAGATTCCACTTGAGCGTTTATTTGCACAGTTTCAGGGTAAGATGAGTGGTTACACCAAAGGGCGTGATCGATCCTTTCACTTTGGAGCTCCTGATCTCCATATAGTGGGGATGATCTCACATTTGGGAGCGCAGATGGGATTGGCCGACGGAATAGCGCTGGGAGAGCGCTTGAAGAAATCGAATAAAATTACGCTTGTTGTTACAGGCGATGGTGGTGCTAGTCAGGGGGAATTTCATGAAGCACTCAACGTGGCAGCAGTATGGCAGTTACCAGTAATTTTCGTTATCGAAAACAATGGTTATGGCCTTTCTACTCCATCAGAGGAGCAATTTGTATTCAAGAATTTCATTGATAAAGGTAAAGGTTATGGTATGGAGGCTGTTCAAGTGGATGGCAATAATGTACTTGCGGTGTATGACGCGGTGGATAAAATTGCGACCGCTATGCGTAAAAAGCCCAGGCCTGTCATTTTGGAATGCATGACGTTCAGAATGAGGGGACATGAGGAGGCCTCCGGAACAAAGTACGTCCCACCAGGGCTCTTTGATGAATGGGCAAAGAAGGATCCGGTGGATAATTACGAACAATTCATCTTGAAGGAGGGCTTGCTGAGCAAAGAGGAATGTCAGGAGGTCAAAGACGAGATTATAGGTAAGATTGGAAGAGCGTTGGAAATTGCATACGCTGAAGAGTTAGCTGATGCTGATGAGAATAGGGAGTATACMGATCTCTTCTTTCCATACAAACAGGAGGTTATTGAACCTTCAGGAGATAAAACACATGAGCTTCGATTAGTGGATGCCATTAGCGAAGGGTTAAAACAGTCATTACACAAGTATGATCAGCTAGTAGTAATGGGCCAGGACATTGCTGAATATGGCGGGGTGTTTAAAGTCACCGAAGGCTTTTTGGACGAGTTTGGAAAAGATCGAATTAGAAATACACCGCTGTGTGAATCTGCAATTGTAGGTGCAGCATTGGGCCTATCAATCCGAGGATTTAAAGCAGTTATGGAAATGCAATTCGCGGATTTTGTCACCTGCGGATTCAATCAGATCATTAACAACCTCGCTAAAGCACATTGGCGCTGGGGTCAGAAAGCGGACGTAGTGATTCGCATGCCAACMGGAGCTGGAGTGAATGCAGGTCCATTTCATTCCCAGTCAAACGAAGCATGGTTCTTTCATACGCCTGGGTTGAAGGTAGTCTATCCAGCTTTTCCAGGAGATGCCAAAGGCCTGTTGGCAGCTTCAATTGAAGACCCCAATCCGGTTATGTTCTTCGAGCATAAGGCGCTCTATAGAAGTGTTAAGGAGGAAGTGCACGCGGATTACTACACCACAGAAATTGGAAAAGCAAAGCTGATTAGGGAGGGAACCAGTGTTTCGATTATTACTTATGGCAGCGGTGTGCACTGGGCATTGGAGGTCCTGGACAATAATCCAGAAATATCAGCAGACCTTATTGATCTCAGAACACTCATGCCATTTGATGAGGCGGCGATCCTGACTTCAGTTAAGAAAACAAACCGGGCCATTATCCTACACGAGGATAGCTTAATCGGAGGAATAGGAGGGGAACTGTCTTCTTTTATCTCCGAACATTGTTTTGAGTTCCTGGATGCTCCTGTAATGCGTTCTGGGAGTTTGGATACACCAATCCCCTTCTCGGCCAACCTTGAAGAGGCGTTTCTTCCTCAAAGTCGTTTTGTTGAGCAGTTAAAAAAAGTGCTCAATTATTAGATTAGTGCATTTCTACTAGAGCTCTATCAGATGCCCATAACTCCCATTACACATTTTGTAAATTACATTTTGTAAATTACATTTTGTAAATTGCATTTTGAAAAGTATATTTGGGTATGAAAGTGCAGCCGAATCCATTCCATCTCAAAGGTTACCATGGCGTCGACTTGTTTTGTGATCGAGAAGAGGAGACCAGCCTTTTGATTGAAAATGCCAACAACGGAGTCAATACTACTTTGCTCTCAGTTCGTAGGATGGGTAAAACCGGTTTGATTCATCACGTATTCAATAAACTCAATAAAGAAAAGAACTGGACCTGCATCTATGTTGATATTTATGCTACACAGTCGTTAGCGGAATTCACCAACCAGCTGGCATCAGCTATACTTAATAAATTTCCGAAAGGTCATGGGATGGGGAAGAAGTTCATTGAGTTGATCAAAGGTTTTAATCCCACAATCAGTTATGATCCTTTAACTGGCGTACCGGAAATTTCCTTGAGTTACTCCCAAGCCAAACAATACGAACATTCACTAAAAGGCTTGTTTCAGTTTTTAGAAGCGCAAAACAAGCAGGTAATCATTGCCCTGGATGAGTTTCAACAAATAGTCAATTATCCTGAAAAGAACACGGAGGCATTATTGAGAACCATTATGCAGTCATTGAATAATGTGGTGTTTATTTTCTGTGGGAGTCATAAGCACTTATTACTCGAAATGTTTAACAGCGCCAAGCGCCCATTTTTTTCAAGTACGCATCCGCTCTATCTCGCAAGTATACCGGAAAAGAAGTATGCTAAATTTATTAAGAGGTTATTTTCAAAAAGCAAGAGAAGTATAGATCAGGAATCGCTGGACTTCATCCTGAACTGGAGTAGAGTGCATACCTATTACACCCAAGCGATTTGCAATAAAATATATGCACGAAACGCCACAGATATCAGGATCGGGGAGGTATATAACGCCTGCGATAGTTTATTACAGGAACAGGAAAATATCTTTTTTCAGTACAGGAATTTGCTTACCACCACGCAGTGGAATTTGTTAAAGGCCATTGGTAAAGAGAACAAGGTGCATCAGCCTACTGGAAGTGA
>JAESRW010000039.1:1558-14493 GCA_016764395.1 Flavobacteriales bacterium | reverse complement strand
GTACCGCCTTATACTTACTTATGGGATGATGGATCTGCACAAACTACCGTAACAGCCACGGGATTAATTGCGGGTAGCTATTCAATATTGGTCACTGATGCCAATGGATGTATCTCCAGTGTTTCTGATGTGGTTGTGGAGCCGGCAACCTTAGTTGCCACAATCACCAACAGCACCAATTTAAGCTGTAATGCATCTTGTANYGGAACTGCAAGTATCGGTGCAACAGGAGGCACTCCACCCTACACTTACCTCTGGGATGATGGACAGACCACCGTTACAGCTGCTGGCCTTTGCGCCATTACAATTGGAGTCACCGTGACGGATAACAACGGCTGCCAGGATAGCACCACGGTCACCATCACGGAACCAACTGTACTGACACTCTCAACCACATCAATTGATGCGACTTGCTTTGGTGTATGTGATGCCTCAGGAACAATCACTGCAGCCGGTGGGACCACACCGTACACCTATCTTTGGAATGATCCGGGTGCACAAACAACGGCTACCGCAGCTGGGTTATGTGCAGGAACCTTTGTCGCACAAATCACCGATGCCAATGGGTGTATCGCCACTTCAACAGTCACCATCTCTCARCCKGTGGTACNCTCATCGACAATTATTCAAGCGGTTGGCGTTGATTGCTTTGGAGATTGCGATGGTATCGCAGAAGTGTCCCCTGCTGGTGGAACCGCTCCTTATGCTTACCTCTGGTCCGATGGTCAGGCAGCAGCATTGGCTGTTAACCTGTGTGCAGGAACTTACACGGTAGATATTACGGATGCGAATGGGTGTACTGTAACAGCCACCGCGGTAATCACCGAGCCTGCTCTGTTGACCAATGTATTCTCCAGTACAGATGTTGACTGCAATGGAAATGCAAGTGGCCTGGCCACAGCAACTATTGCTGGAGGTACTACTCCGTATACTTATCTCTGGGATGACCCAGCTTTCCAAACCAATGCCTCGGCTACCGGGCTGGTAGCAGGAACTTACAACGTACAAGTGACAGATGCCAATGGATGCATACTCACCGAGAGCATTGCGATTATTGAGCCTGTTGCGATTGCTATCATCATTGATACTACAGGTGCCAATTGCGGATTGGCGGATGGATCTACCTGTGTGACGGTATCGTCTGGTGTCGCTCCATTTACGTACCAATGGGATGATACCAACAATCAAACAACTGCTTGTGCATCCGGTATTGCAGCTGGAACGTACAACGTCACGGTGACTGATAATACAGGATGTACCGCGCTCGGCCTGGCAGTTGTCAGTGATTTGGGTGCACCAACATTATTAATTGCCTCTCAAGGAGATGCCAGCTGTAACCTGGGATGCGATGGATTTGCGACGGTCTTGATCACCAATGGATTGCCGCCATATACCTACAACTGGGATGATACCAACAACCAAACTACYGCAYTGGCAACGGGCCTWTGTGCAGGCACTTATGTGGTTGCAATTCTCGATTCCAATGGGTGTACCGGAAATATCTCCGCCACSATARCGGAACCAACGGCCTTGGGTGTTATTATTTCAAATCAAACTCCGGTGACATGTAATGGAGACTGCGATGGTACAGCCACCGGCCTGGCTTCGGGAGGAACGCCTCCTTATACCTACCAGTGGAACGACAGTGGCTTGCAAACAACAGCCACGGCTAATTCACTTTGTGCTGGTTCTTATGGCCTAACCGTTCTTGACGCCAATGGCTGTTCAGATACTACTTCGGTTATTATTGTTCAACCAGATCTTATTGTCTTGACAGTTGTTGGGGTTGATGCCCRWKGTGNNNTTGMAGMWGKCSKRGMWWYYGNTMANMRRCTSYWSKAKSRMATGGGTTATATGCTTATCTCTGGGATGACCCAGCCAATCAAAATACAGCTACTGCAATTAATCTTCTTGCCGGTACTTACAACGTAGTGATAACCGATGTTTTGGGTTGTACTCAGAATATTTCGGTGACGATCAATGATCTTCCGGCCGGTGTTCCTGTTATCTCCACTTCAATCAATGTGAGTTGTAATGGAGGTAACGACGGATCAGCAACCGTGTCCATGTCAGGGGGGCAAATACCATTTACTTATAGCTGGAATGATCCTGCGGCCCAAACTACGGTGACTGCCACAGGTCTTCAGGCAGGCACCTATGATGTGAATGTAACTGACGCCTTTGGATGTGTGGTTATGGCAACAGCTATAATCGTGGATCCACCGGCGTTGACATTGACCACCGTTGCAGATAGTGTTTCATGTAATGCAGGTTGTGATGGATCTGCCACAATCACCGGAGCAGGCGGTACACCTCCTTATGCTTATCTATGGAATGACCAATTATCCCAAACAAATGCGATTGCGACCGGACTGTGTCAAGGGACTTACTCGGTTACTATTACAGATGCCATGGGATGCTTTACCATAGGTACACAAGATATAGGTGAACCCGCACCAATTATTCTCACGGAGTCTAACTCTCCCGCAAATTGTGGGCAAGCCGATGGTATCGCGACAGTCACCGTAACTGGAGGTAAGAATCCGTATACCTACTCGTGGTCGAATGGTGCGACTACTGCGTTTATCAACAATATTGCCGCAGGTACCTATATTGTCACCGTAACGGACGTTAATGGTTGTTCGCAAAGCTTATCGGTTACTATAGCAGATGTTGCAGGTCCTGTTGCCTCCATATCTGGATCGGCCAACGTCAGCTGTTTTGGTGGAAACGATGGTTTTGGAACTGTATCAGTGGTAGGCGGAACAGCACCATTTGTTTATCTATGGGATGATCCGGCTGCTCAGGCTGCTCCTACTGCAGCTAATTTACCAGCGGGAACTTGGACCGTATTGGCAACGGACGACAATGGATGTGTTGCATCAACATCCTTAACCATTACACAACCTGACTCTCTGATATTTAATCCTTCTTTAATCGACCCAACCTGTTTTGGAGATTGTGATGGAGTTACCGGTGTATCGGTCGCAGGCGGAACAAGCCCGTATACATACCTATGGAATGATTTGGGTACGCAAACAACGGCAAGTGCGACAGGGTTATGCTCTGGTGTATATAGTGTGGTTATTACAGATCTTAATGGGTGCAACACGGTGGCTTCCATTGGGCTCACAGATCCACTGCCTATGACAGCTACTTCCATTAGTACGGATGAGCTCTGCCTAGGTTCCTGTGATGGAACAGCAACGGTGGCAGTGAGTAATGGAACACCGAATTATACCTTCCTATGGGATGATCCGGGATCCCAGGGAACCCCGACCGCTGGTGGGTTATGTGCTGGAGTGTACAATGTGACCATTACAGATGCCAATGGGTGTTTTACAACTTCCCAGGCCACTGTAGGGTCTCCTTCACAATTGGTGATTTCTATCTCCCTTACAGGCAATGTCAGCTGTTTTGGTTTYACAGATGGATTTGCACAATCAACTGCGCTTGGTGGYACTCCTCCATATGYATTCTTATGGGATGATGGCCAAACTGCTGCTCAGGCCGTGGGACTTGGAGCAGGGGTCTACAACGTAACGGTTACCGATAATAACGGATGTACCGCGGTAACCAATGCGACGATTACTGAACCGCAAGGGATGGTGGTGACCACATCAGGAAATGATGTCACTTGCTTCAATGCTTGTGATGGAAATGCCACTGCGAGCTTGAGTGGAGGTACGCCACCGTTCTTGTTCCAGTGGGACGATAACGCTTTCCAGACAAATGCTGTAGCCAACAATCTGTGTAATGGCATATACAATGTAACCGTTACTGATGACAATGGTTGTATACAAACTTCTACGACTGTAATTGCGCAGCCCCAACAGTTGGGACTAGCATCTACAGTGGTTGCTTCCACTTGTGGGTTTAATAATGGAGAAGCCTGTGTTAATGTAATAGGTGGGGTATTCCCATTTGTGATACAATGGGATGATCCGGCTACAACGGTGGGGGCATGTGCAGTAAACCTGTTCGCAGGCGTGTATAATCCAATAGTTAGTGATGGAAACGGGTGTTTTTTCACCATACCTGTCATTGTAAATGATTTAACAGGCCCCACCATTGATACGGTTACCTGGACGGACGTGTCCTGCTCAGGCGATAGCAACGGAACGGCCGCTGTAATCGCATCAGGAGTGTCATTGCCGCTTACTTACATCTGGAAGCAGCAAGCTGATACGATAGGCGTGGGAACCACGGCCATTTTTGGACTTTGGGGTGGTACCTACACCATTACGGTGATTGATGCCAATGGTTGTATTAGTGGCGCTTCTGTAACGATCAATGAGCCATCACCTGTTGCTGCAGCAATCATCTCATCCAACGGGGCATCGTGTAATGGGATTTGTGATGGTTCTGCGACCGTGATTGCGGGAGGCGGGGTAGCGCCATTTGCATACTCCTGGACCGACGGGCAAACAACTTCATCGGCAACTGGTCTTTGTGCCGGTGTCCATAATGTATTGGTCACAGATGTCAATGGTTGCACGACCTTCCAATCTATTGTAATCAATGAACCTGCTCCACTTGCAGTAAGCGATTCTATAACCAACGTAAGCTGTAGCGGCGATGCTGATGGTGCGATATTCCTTAACGTAACGGGTGGTACTCCATTCTATACTTATGGATGGTCGCCTAATATCGGTTCAGGTCCAACGGTTACCAATTTAAGTTCACTCCCTTATGCTGTTACTATTCAAGATATCAATGGTTGTGTTCTAAATCAAAACTATATGGTAACACAGCCTGCTCCGTTGGGTTTTGCAACATTAACAACACCATCGTTTTGTAGCGGAGCGAATGGCCAAGCAATAATAACAGCTTTTGGTGGAACCCAAGCGTATACCTACTTGTGGCCCGACCAGCAAACTACTTCAAGTGTAACCAATCTAATAAGTGGGGTCAATTATAACGTGCAGTTAAGCGATGCCAATGGATGTGCAGTAACTGTTCCGGTTACAGTAAATGACGATCCAGCGCCGGTTATATCTGTGTCTCCACAAGGAGTTCAATGCTTTGGTAATGATGATGGGCAGGCCACCGTCACAGTGGTTGCAGGGGGAACACCTCCTTATACGTATCAGTGGGATGATCCATTAAGTCAAAATACTCCTACCGCTGGAGCGCTGGTTGGCGATGTTACCTATAATGTGGTTGTCACAGATGCGAATGGGTGTACCGCTACGGGGCCAATATATGTACCTGAGAACCCAGAGTTAACACTGATAGCAGTTGGAGATTCCACTATTTGTTTTGGTGACTCAATTGAGATTTCTGTTACCGGAAGTGGCGGATTTGCCTCAACGGATTATTTATATACCTGGAGTAATGGAGCTAACACACAAACTCAATTGGTAGCTCCGTTGGTAACTACTACTTATACGGTGTACATAGAAGATGATGCCGGTTGTAGGTCGCAAGATTCAGGAAAGGTCACCGTTACTGTGCTACCAGCGCTTACCCTTACTGCCAATTCGGTGGACATATGTGAAGGGGAAAGCGCTAATTTGGTCGCTATAGCTGGTGGCGGTAGTGGAGGGCCCTATACCTATGATTGGAGTAATGGTGTGAATGACTCCGCCCAAACCATACCTAATCTTACCAGTGATACTTCATTCACGATCACGGTCGGTGATGCATGTCCACAGGATTCGACTGTAATTGTGAACGTAACCGTAAATCCGGTTCCTGATGTATCATTTACTGTGGTTGGAGAAGGTTGTGAACCATTCGTGCTCACTGCTGAGGTTGCGACACAAGGCGGACAACCTCCAGTGCCAATCGACTCATGGTTTTGGGACTTTGCCGATGGTGCTACGTCTACAGATGCTGAGTCAACGGTACACCTTTACACGGTAGCGGGTTCTTATACAGTATCGCTCGTGGTTATTTCAGACGAGGGTTGCGCGGATACGGTGTATAGTCCGACTGTGGTTAATGCCTTTGCATTGCCTACAGCTGGTTTTGATATCTCTCAGGGAGGTGTGATTTTGGACCCTGCAACTACGTCCATACTCTCGCCTACCTTTGACTTTATCAATACTGCAGATAGTATTGATGAGTGGTACTGGGACTTTGGAGATTCAACTTCTGGAAATGACAATAACAGCACCTTGGAGAATCCATCGCACATGTATACTGATACGGGCACATACACTGTTATGCAAGTGGTMACTACAGCTGAAGGGTGTAAAGACACGATCTTCAGGGAAGTAACCATCACCGGAGAGTTTATTCTCTTTGCACCCAATGCCTTTACGCCTAATGGAGATGGAGACAATGAGTTCTTCTTCCCCAAAGGAGTGGGTATAGATGACCAATCTTTCGAACTGTACATCTTTGACCGATGGGGTGATCTCATCGCTACAGTCACCGGTGTTTGGAGTGATGATCAAGGCCTTGGTTGGGATGGCCATGCGAATGATGGAAGCAAAGAGGCACAGCAAGACGTATATGTATGGCTGATTAGAACTGATGACTTCGATGGAAATAGCCATGAATATGTGGGGCACGTGACGTTGCTGAGGTAGGCGTTAAACACTATATTAAAATCGCAAAAAAGGGTTTCCGTATCGGAAACCCTTTTTTGTAATCAATTTATGAAAACAGGGGGGAGGGCGGTGTAAAATTGAAGATATGTTGATTTTTATTTTTAAATGATGGGGGTATTATCTAAAAAGTATATGTTTTTGACGATTGACCCCCATTTTTTATCTAACTTTGGCTGAAATATTTAACTTTTCTTATAATAAAGCAAATTAACGCCCTAAAACTCGATTCTAATTATGGCTACTCACAGATTTTCAGCGCTCGATATCGTACACACCAGAACTCCAAACCATGTTGACCCTCCTTCGGGGAGAGTTTCTGACTACTATGGCACCAATGTATTCAATCAAGGATCGATGCGCAAATATCTATCCGAGGAAGCATATGATTCAGTAATGGATACAATTGAAAAAGGGGCAACTCTTGACCGGAAGTTGGCGGATCAAGTTGCTTCGTCAATGAAAGCCTGGGCCTTGAGTAAAGGTGCAAGTCATTACACCCACTGGTTTCAGCCTTTAACTGGCTTGACCGCTGAGAAGCACGACGCTTTTTTCAATCCTATTGAAGGCGGATTGTCAATTGAAAAATTTGATGGTGACCAGCTTGCTCAGGCAGAACCAGATGCTTCTAGTTTTCCTAGCGGTGGAATAAGAAATACTTTTGAAGCAAGGGGTTACACTGCATGGGATGCCTCATCACCTGCCTTTGTAATTGGCAGGACCTTGTGTATCCCAACTGTCTTTGTCTCTTATACTGGTGAGCCTTTAGATTATAAGGCACCTCTGCTCAAAGCATTGAATGTCTTGGATAAAGCGGCTACCGACGTGTGCCAGTACTTTGATAAAAATGTATCAAAGGTATCGGCTACCTTAGGGTGGGAGCAAGAGTACTTTCTAATTGATACTGCATTGTTTAATGCGCGTCCTGATTTGGTGGTAGCATCTAGAACTGTATTCGGCCATTCTTCACCTAAAGATCAACAGTTGGATGATCATTATTTTGGCTCCATTCCTGAAAGAGCTGCCGCCTATATCAGAGACTTTGAGACAGAGGCCCTGAAATTGGGCATTCCGGTAACCACCAGGCACAATGAAGTGGCACCGAACCAGTTTGAATGTGCGCCTATGTTTGAGGAAGCCAATTTGGCGGTTGACCATAATCAATTGCTCATGGATGTCATGGAAAAGGTGGCAAGGCATCACAACTTCAGGGTGTTGTTGCACGAAAAACCATTCGCTGGCATCAATGGTTCTGGAAAGCACAATAATTGGTCGATGTCTACCAATACAGGTGTTAATTTATTAAAGCCAGGAAAGAATCCCAAAGCCAATCTTCAATTCCTGACTTTCTTTATCAATTCAATTAAAGCGGTGCACGACCATGCTGATCTTCTGAGGGCCGGTATTGCTTCGGCTGGTAATGATTATAGGTTGGGTGCAAATGAAGCACCTCCAGCGATCATTTCAGCTTTTATTGGGCAACAGTTAACAAAAGTATTGGGTGAAATTGAGGCGAAGGTTAAAAAGGGGAAAATGTCTGCTGATGAGAAGACAGAGCTGAAGCTGGGGATTGGTAAGATTCCAGAAATTCTTTTGGATAATACGGATCGAAACAGAACTTCGCCTTTCGCTTTTACGGGAAACAAGTTTGAGTTTAGAGCAGTTGGTTCAGCCTCAAACTGCGCTCAGGCAATGATCCCTATGAACACAATCGTGGCCAACCAATTAATTGAGTTCAAGAAAGAGGTTGATGCATTGATACAAAAGAAGGTCAAGAAAGATGAAGCGATCTTTCAGGTACTTCGCACCTATATAATTCAATCTAAGAACATCTTGTTTGAGGGAAATAATTATAGTGAGGAGTGGGTTGTGGAAGCAGAGCGCAGGGGCCTGCCTAACATTAAAACCACACCAGAAGCACTGCAAGCTTTCACCAAAAAGGAAAACATTGCATTGTATGAAAAGATGGGCGTTTTCACGGAGGTGGAGCTCGCTGCACGTCAAGACATCAAGATGGATAAATACACAATGAAGGTCCAAATTGAGGCACGGATTATCGGAGAGTTAGCAATTAATCAAATCATTCCAACGGCCATTAAATATCAAAATCTGTTGATTGAAAACGTGAAAGGATTAAAGGAGATAGGGTTGTTGAACATCAAGCCTCAATCCGCCAAGAAACAATTGGTCGGAGCGGATGCAGGATCAGGTGTGAGTTACAGGATTCAGCCTGAAGATATCAATGGAAATGGCTTACCAGATGGTTCTACTGCTTTTACACAAACCGAWACCATTCAAACGATCTCAAGACACATAGCAGCGGTTAAAGTGTATACAGATAGTATGATAGAGGAGCGTAAAGTAGCCAATCAAATAGCATCAGCAACGGATAAAGCAGTTGTTTACTGTGAACGCGTGAAGCCCTACTTTGATAAAATTCGTTATCATGTAGATAAGCTGGAACTTATAGTTGACGACAATTTATGGCCGCTTCCAAAATACAGGGAGTTGCTTTTTACAAAATAGGCGTTATAAACTTCGGGAGACTGAAAGGAAGGCCGCTCAAACACAAAATGGGCGGCCTTTTTGGGTCTTTTGATACAGGTTTCTTATCCTATTACTTTTAACATATGTGTAAATAATTTTTTACTTTAGCGCACGTTTATATTCCCTGGTACCCCTTTATGAGGACAGTTCGATTGATATATGTTGTAGGATTTCTCCTAATGGCTTGTTTTTCAGTACAGGCACAGAAGAATTTTTCGAAGGATGCGGATGCTTCTTTCAATAGGGGTGAATATTATACCGCCATTATGCAGTATAAGAAAGCYTACTCTARGGAACGGAACAATACTGCCAAGGCCAGAATTATCTTCCAAACTGCTGAGTGTTACCGGTATATCAATGATTCCAAGCAGGCTGAGATTTGGTATAAAAAAGCCGTCAAAGTAAAGTATCCTGATCCGATAGCCATATTCTATCTCGCGGAATCAAAAAAATCCAATGGGAAATACGATGAAGCGCTCATAGAATTTAAGAATTATCAAGACCTGGTACCCGCAAGTGTGGAAGCCTCAAATGGAATTAAGTCCTGTGAAACAGCAGTGGACTGGATCGATAATCCCGGAAGGTTTGAAGTTTTTAACGTAGTTGCACTCAACTCGGTGGAGGCTGATTTCTCTCCTGCYTACACTAAAAGRGGGTTTAAACAAGTCATGTTTACCTCCTCACGGGAAGGGGCAACCGGTGTTGATAAAGATGGAACAACGGGTCAGAACTTCACGGATCTCTGGTCTGCAAAATTGGATAGAAAGGGGAAATGGAGCACACCTGCACTGCTTAGTGGAGGGGTGAATTCGGATGATAATGAAGGTGCTGCGGTGATGGACGCTAAATTCCGCGTAATGTATATGACCAGATGCCCAATTATTCAAGACACGGAAGTCAACTGCAAAGTATTGCTTGCAAAGAAAAAAGGCTCAAACTGGGGCGACCCAGAGGAGATTCCGTTGGTGCCAGACTCGATCACGGCCGGGCACCCTACGTTGTCCAAGGATATGCTGACACTTTATTTCGCCTCCAATCTTGATGGAGGATATGGAGGAAAGGATATATGGAAAGTCACCAAAGCGAGTAAAAGAGCGGAGTGGGGTGAGCCGGTTAACTTAGGCCCAGAGGTGAATACAGCTGGCCATGAAGTATTTCCGTACATCCATGAGGACGGATCACTTTATTTCTCTTCCAATGGACACATTGGTATGGGAGGGTTGGATATTTTCCACGCCCTTTACAAAGACAATTCCTGGGGGAATGTTGAGAATATGAAGTACCCTATCAGCTCTGCAGGTGATGATTTTTCTATCATTTTTGAAGGAACCAACAATCGTGGATACTTCACCTCAGATAGAAAAGGGGGCAAGGGTGGTGATGATATCTATCAATTTATGTCACCACAACTTACTTTTACGCTTCAGGGAGTTGTCATTGATGTGGACACCAGGGAAATTATTGTGGGTGCCAAAGTTATCATGACTGGAGACGATGGTACCTCTGAGGAACAGCTGACTGATGAAGTCGGATCCTACTTCTTCCAGTTAAAGGTCAATACCAATTACGATATCACCGCGTCTTTTCCAAAGTACCTAAGTGATAACGGCAAGACAACAACGGTTGGCTTGGAAAAATCTACAGATCTTATCCAGGATTTTGAATTGAGAACAACCAAAGGGCCTATCGAGCTTCCAAATATATTATATGATTTGGATAAATGGGATTTGTTGGCGGAGTCTAAAGTAGCATTAGATGGGTTGGTAAAAACTTTAAATGACAATCCTAATATTACAATTAGGATTATGTCGCATACAGACTCGCGAGCAGCACATAAATATAATGATGAGCTGTCTGATAAACGTGCACATTCAGTAGTGGATTACTTGATTGAACAAAGTATTGAAAAAGAACGTTTAGAGTGGAAGGGTTTTGGAGAACGCAAGCCCAAGATCACCGATGCTAAGATCAAGAAAATGAAGACTGAGGAGGAGATGAAAGCCGCACATCAGGCAAATCGAAGAACAGAATTTGAGGTAATACGAACAGATTACATTCCAAAAGACAAACGAGGTGCTATAGAGGAGGAAAAGCCGGAAGGCGACCAGCCTAAAGAAGAAGTAAAACCTGATAGTCCGGGAGATAATTAGGCTCACAATTTATACGGATCCATTGACTAGGTTATTCTCATCCTTTCCCACAAGAGTAATTATTGCGCATTAGCTGCTTTTATTTTATAGATACTGTTTACAGGATTATCTAAACAATGTCCCTTATGGATGTAGGTTCAAAATATGATCAACGAGGTGTTTCCTCGAGTAAATCAGATGTTCATGATGCGATAAAACATCTTGACAAAGGATTATTCCCCAACGCCTTCTGCAAAATATTACCTGATTATTTGGGTGGTGATGAGACCTACTGCAACATCATGCACGCAGACACCGCTGGCACAAAACCTTCCCTGGCCTATGTCTACTGGAAAGAGACTGGCGATAGCAGCGTATGGGCAGGCGTAATACAGGATGCGATTGTGATGAATGTGGATGACATGGCCTGCGTAGGGGCAGTGGATAATATTGTGCTCTCCTCTACAATCGGAAGAAATAAAACCCTCATCCCTGGAGCCGTAGTGAAAGACTTGATTGACGGTACGCAAGACTTCATTGCAAAAATGAAAAATCTAGGAGTTACGCTTCACCTATCCGGAGGAGAAACGGCGGATGTAGGAGATATCGTAAGAACACTTGATGTTGGATTTACTGCTTTTGCAAGAATTAAGAAGAGCGATGTAATAGATATTGACATTCAGGATGGCGATGTCATCGTGGCACTTGCTTCTTATGGGCAGTCAACTTATGAAACGGAGTACAATGGCGGCATGGGTAGCAATGGACTCACCTCTGCACGACATGATGTGTTTGGTAAATACTTGGCTGAGAAATATCCTGAAAGTTACAACCCGGAAATCGATGCTGACTTGGTTTATGCGGGAGGAAAAGCATTGACAGATATTGATTCAGAAACTGGTTTAACATACGGAAAGCTTGTGTTATCACCGACAAGAACCTTTATGCCTGTATTGAATCGCATCATCGGAAGCATGAAAGAGGAGATTCATGGCCTTATACACACTACCGGGGGAGCCCAAACGAAAGTGATGAATTTTGTACATGGAATGCACATTATTAAGGATAACATGTTTGATGTTCCTCCGTTGTTTAGAATCATTAAAGAAGAGTCAGGAACTGATTGGAGAGAGATGTACCAGGTCTTCAATATGGGACATCGTCTGGAGGTCTATCTAAAGCCCGATGCAGCGCAGGATGTTCTCGATATAGCTAAGGAGTTTAAAATCGATGCAAAAATAATTGGAAGGTGCGAAGTGGCCGAGGAGAAGAAATTAACCATTTCTACGGATACCGGCACGTATACCTATTAATTGAGGTTACTACCAASATATGAACATGTTTAWGGAGCGACTTGATACGGATGTTTTGAAGATATACTCWAATGAATGTTACCTGGCAATTTCTCAWTATTCCATTATTCCATTATTCCATTATTCCAWTAYKCCAWTAYKCCAATAYKCCAATACGCCAATACGCCAATAYSCCAATATTCCAAYATTCCAAYATTCCAACATTCCAAMAWTCCAACATYCCAWYATTCCAASAWTCCAASAWYCCAWYATYCCAWKAWTCCAACATTCCAASAWTCCAACATYCCAASAWTCCAASAWYCCAWYATYCCATTATTCCAWYATTCCAACMWWYMMACCNNTACACCWWCACSAKYWMSAKTKRSWWWCGGWAAYRGAWAWAKRNAAAT
>JAESRW010000039.1:0-1553 GCA_016764395.1 Flavobacteriales bacterium | reverse complement strand
CTAAAGCATCAATATTATGTTAGATAAACTCGAAGGGATCAAAGGCAGGTGGAAAGAGGTTGAGCAATTGATCTCCGCTCCGGATGCAATGAACGACATGAAGATGTACGTAAAGCTAAGCAAGGAGTACAAGGATCTCGGTGCAATTGTAACTGCTTATGATGAATACAAAAGCGTAGTTGACAATATTGCTTCATCTCAGGAAATACTCAAAACTGAAAAGGATGAGGAGTTTCTTGAAATGGCTAAAGAGGAGTTGAACGAACTTCAAAAACGGGAAACGGTGCTGGAGGAAGACATCAAGCTATTGCTCATTCCATCAGATCCGGAAGACGCTAAAAATGTGGTTATGGAAATCAGGGCGGGTGCCGGTGGTGACGAAGCCAGCATATTTGCCGGTGAGCTCTTCCGAATGTATACCAGGTATTGTGAGAGTAGGGGATGGACCGTTGAGTTGGCCGACCACACAGAAGGTACTGCAGGTGGATATAAAGAAGTTGTATTCAACGTCAGCGGTGAGGACGTTTACGGTGTTCTGAAGTATGAATCCGGAGTACATAGGGTACAGCGGGTCCCTAAAACGGAAACTCAGGGTAGGGTCCACACTTCTGCCGCATCGGTAGTGGTACTTCCTGAAGCGGACGAATTTGATGTGGATCTTAGAGATGAGGACATTAAAAAAGACACATTTTGCTCTTCAGGTCCTGGTGGACAGTCAGTCAACACCACTTACTCGGCTATTCGGCTCACACATATTCCTTCAGGAATTGTGGTGCAGTGCCAGGATCAAAAATCACAAATCAAAAACTACAATAAGGCATTGGGCGTCTTGAGATCCAGGCTTTATGAGGTAGAGTTAAAAAAGTACCAGGACGAAATCTCAGGAAAAAGAAAAACCATGGTTTCCACTGGCGACCGGTCGGCTAAAGTTAGAACCTACAATTTTCCCCAGGGTAGAATGACAGAACACCGCATTAATCTTACCATGTACAATCTGCAGGATATTATGGGTGGAGCGATTGGTGAGATCATCGATGGGCTTCAAGTTGCGGAAAATGCGGAGCGGCTAAAGGAGGGAACCAACGCTACAGAAACCAACTCATGACCAGATCAGAACTTATCACCGAGATCCAGCAGAAAGGCTCCTTTCTCTGCATCGGGCTCGATACGGATCTATCCAAAATACCTCCTCATCTTCAGGGGCATCCTGATGCACTTTTTGAATTCAACAAGCAGATTATCGATGCAACCCATGATCTCTGTGTGGCCTATAAGCCGAATATTGCCTTCTACGAAATGTTGGGCAGCAAGGGTTGGGATATTCTGGGCCGTACGCTTGACTATATTCCAGATAAGAACTTCACCATTGCAGATGCCAAAAGAGGGGACATTGGCAACACCTCTAAATATTACGCGGAAACCTTTTTCAAGGCGATGGACTTTGATGCCGTCACGATTGCACCTTACATGGGGCAGGATTCAGTAGAACCATTTCTTGGGTTCTCTGGAAAATGGGCAATCGTTCTTGCGCTGACGTCCAATAAGGGAGCAAA
>JAESRW010000216.1 GCA_016764395.1 Flavobacteriales bacterium | reverse complement strand
AAGGTGGACGTGTCCAACGAAGCACAAGCGAAGGTGGACGTGTCCTCCGACTTGTCCGCCGTAGCGGCCGCGAAGGTGGAAGCACAAGCGAAGGTGGACGTGTCCAACGAAGCACAAGCGAAGGTGGATTCCTTAAGTGCAGAAATTGCAACGGCACAACATGATACTACAGTTTGTGACGCCTATTTAAGATGGGGGGAGGAAGTTTACCTGCACGATCCCGATACCGCCTTGATCCTTTTTCATATAGTTCGTGAAACGGCTGAAAAGAATTTAAATGATGACGCACCCAATGCTCTTAAACAAAAGTATTTATTTTTCCTGGCTGAGGCGTTGAACAATATTGGGGTTATCTACAATCATCGAGGGGAAATTCAAAGGGCTTTGGACTACCACCACAAGAGTTTAAGGATAAAAGAAGAGACAGGCGACAAAAAAGGAGTGGCTACCTCTTTGAACAATATTGGGATGATCTATGATCATCAAGGGGAAATTCAAATGGCTTTAGATTACTACCATAAGAGTTTAAAGATATTAGAAGAGATAGGCTATAAACAAGGAGTCGCTAGTTCTTTGAACAATATTGGGATTATCTATAATCATCAGGGGGATATTCAAGGAGCTTTAGATTACTACCACAAGAGTTTGAAGATAAGAGAAGAGATAAGTGACAAACATGGAGTGGCTAACTCTTTGAACAATATTGGGAATATCTATAATCATCAAGGGGATATTCAAAGAGCTTTAGACTACCACCACAAGAGTTTAAAGATAAAGGAAGAGATAGGCGATAAACAAGGAGTCGCTATCTCTTTGGGCAATATTGGGTATCTCTATAAAAACCAAGGGGATATTCCGAGGTCTTTAGACTACCACCATAAGAGTTTAAAGATAAGTGAAGAGATAGATGATAAACAAGGGGTAGCTACCTCTTTGAACAATATTGGGTATCTCTATAAAAATCAAGGGGAAATTCAAATGGCTTTAGACTATTACCACAAGAGTTTAAAGATAAGGGAAGAGATAGGCAATAAAAAAGGAGTTGCTATCTCCTTGAACAATATTGGGACTATCTATGATCAACAAGGGGATATTCAAAAGGCATTAGACTACCACCACAAAAGTTTAAAGATAAAAGAGGAAATTGGCAATAAAAAAGGAGTGGCTGAAGCTTTAAACAGTATTGGGCATCTCTATGGGGAAAAAGGTGACATTCAAAAGCAAACTGAGTACTACCTTAAGAGTTTGAAGATTAGAGAAGAGATCGGGGATAAAAATGGAGTCGCTAATTCTTTGAACAATATTGCGGCCGTTGAGTTGTCTTTGGGGCGGATTGAGGATGCGAGCGTGCACGCTGAGCGAAGCTTAGCCATTGCGCGTGAAATTGGTTCTCCCAGCCGAATGATGCACAGTGCAGGCACATTAAAAAGAATAGCAGAAAAACAGGGCAATCACTCGGAGGCTCTAGAGATGTACGAACTCCACATCCAAATGCGAGACAGCATCAAGAACGAGGAAATCCAAAAAGCTGCTATTCGCCAGCAAGTGCAATATGAGTTTGAAAAAAAGATGCTGTTGAGCCAAATGGAGAAAGAACGGGAAATCAAATTATTGGAACGGGATAAAAGAACAGCTGTGCTCAAACGAAACATCTTAATTGCCGCTTTGATTCTCCTCGTTATAATTGCAATATTGGCCTATAGACAACAGCGAATAAGAATAAAACAAAACAAACTTCTTCACAAATCGCAACAGGCATTTCTAGAAATAGAATTGGAGAACACCGAGATTGAGAGAAAACAACTTGAGAGTGAATTGGAATTCAACAATGAAAAATTAATGAATTTCGCAACGCATATTGTTCAAAAAGACAATTATCTAAAAGAGTTTGAAACCCATATTCAGAAGATACTATTTGATTCAGAGGGTAGCAAAGCTTTGCAAAATACTAAACAGCTTTCAGTATGGATTAAGAGTAAGATTAATTTAGACGAGGATCTGAAAAAGTTTCAAACCGATATTGAACAAGTGCAGCAAGATTTTCAGATCAAATTAATAAATCGTTTTCCAGATCTATCCAGCCATGAAATGAACCTGGCGTCATTGCTGAAGCTACGATTATCTACCAAAGAGATCTCTACCTTGAATAACATTGCGCCGAGAAGTGTAGATAAAGCACGCTACCGTCTTCGAAAAAAAATGGACATCAGCACCGATCAAACTTTAGCTGACTTTTTGCACAATGTATAAATGGGGCTATTTCCAGCAATACCCTAGGTAGCACGTCGAAAATTTCAGCCAAGGTTGAGTGGTCCGTTTTTTTGTGCCGCTAAAAGAAGCAAGATGAGAAGTGCTCATGTGTATCTTTTTCCATTGTTTCTCATCATTCTAGAAACATGGCACAATGTTACAACCTTGAAGTCATTTATAAGCAGTATTACTAATGAGGTGATGCATGAACTGGGTCAGAGCATTCATCTCGATAGGATCTCCGCCGAAGAACAGGAGCATCAAGTAAACTTGGAATTCCTCCCCAATAGCACCTATATTATCCACTTAGCTGGTTTGGACTTGACTTCATCGCAACAGTTTGTTATTCAGAGGTAACTGTTGAATAATGACGCTGCACATGTCCTTGGTGTATGGCAATAGGTCTTTAGGTGCTACGTTGACCCAAAACTCGAAGCGCTTGAGCTAAATAGAAAAGTCAGATTAAATTATCTAGGGTACTTTTGTTATGATGAAGCCTTATAACCAACTTTCTCTTTATGGTGAGCGCTTTGCTGAATGCATTGATGTGGATAGGTGCTGGAAAGGCCCGGCAGACCTTCAAAGCGCCGCTTGTCTAACTTACGTCCTGGAAGGGAGACAGCAGATCTATTCAGCAACCGAAAAGTTGATCCTAAATGGTAAGGAAAGCGCCCTTATGAAATGTGGCAACTTCATCGTTGACTTCAGCGAAGCTTCTCCGACCAACCCTTTTAAGGCGGTTGCGTTTCACGTGAGTCCCAGTATGATTGTGAGGGCATTTGGCAATAAAAACCTGGATTTTCTTAAGGTAAAGAGAAGAGAGGACTTTCATAAAACAGCATTCAAACAGGAGCACAGTGTATTGATGGAGAGCTTTGTWATCTCYATGATGTCCTACTTTGARCATCCGGARCTCRCAARCGATGACCTCCTKGCYGCGAAACTKCAGGAATTGGTATTGATTGTTTGTGATGGGGGCAAGAATGAACTGGCCAATCAGATATTTGGCACCTTATACACACCTACTGAGCTGGGTTTCGAAGAGGTGTTGGAGGCGAATATGTACAATAACCTATCTGTTCCGGATCTTGCGGAGCTCACAAATCGCTCGGAATCAACTTTCAAGCGTGACTTTAAAAAGTGGTATGGTGACAGTCCTGCCAAATGGCTGAAAAACAAGAAGCTAGAGAAGGCAGCTGAGCTTCTGCGGTCTTCCGCACTTTCCATCAGTGAAATATGTTGGGACTGTGGATTTGAAAATCCCGCACATTTCTCCACTTCTTTCCATGATAAGTATGGGAAATCCCCTAAGGCTTATCAGGCTGACCTAAAATGAAAAGCCTTTGGCCGATTCTGTAAAGTGAATCTTCTATGCTGTGGGTAAATTTGATATCACAATAGAACAGCCTAAAATAAAATCAATTGCTATGGGAAATTTTAAAATAGTTGAACTTAACATTATTGCCAATGCGGATAAGGAAGCAGTGTGGGACCTTACCTTTAACCGCTTTGGTGAGGTCAATAACTTTAACCCACTAATTGAAGGATCGCATTTCACTTCTATGGATAAAGGTGAAGTAGGCTGCGAACGGCAGTGTGACCTCGATTTAAAGGGTAATCATTTAACTGAACGTATTATTGATGCACAGGGCCATGATAGTTTTGAACTTGAAATTATAGGCGGTTCCATGCCGATGATGGACAAGATGTTCGTAAAACAAGAGTTTAAGGAGATAGGCCCCAATAAAACAGCGATAAAGCTCACCGTGAGGTTTAAATCGAAACCCGCTTTTATGGCGCCTATTATGGGTATGATGATGAAGCGCATGCTCTTTGGGATGTTACTTGGGCTAAAGTATCATCTTGAAACTGGAGAAATGGTTACCAAAGAAAATATCAAGGCGATCAAGCGCGCCTATTCAGGCTTACGGGAAGGAAAGGCATTTAGTGGATTGGGGGTTGGTTCATTGGCCGCATAAGCGCCCAGATATATTGTAATTAAAAAGAGTCCTAAGTAATTGGGACTCCTTTTTTTATGTATTTTTTCTTAACTTGTACGTAGCAAAATACACCACAACACCTCAACTTCACAACGCCACGTACCACATGAGATATCCTACTTTAACTGTAGCAGTTTTTCTGCTATCGATCAGCCAAGCTTTGTTTTCGCAAGACGTAGATTGGAACGAATTAATGAGTAAAGACCTTAAAACAGTCAGAAGTTCATTGGAGTCAAAATTATCACAACCTGCAAACAAGTTGGATGCCGCCTTATATCTTATGCTGCTCAACAATGTAGAGTCTGTAGACAAAGGATTCAATTTAATGAAGGAGGTATTTCCACTGATGGACAATAAATCCGCGATTCTGTACCCTATGTGGTTGGATCAATCGGTGACCGGTGGGTATTTTACCAGATCTGAATCTAGGTTTGAGTTTTATAAAAAGATGCTGTACGGCAATGAGGTTAATGCGAGCATAAAGGCTTCAACCAATTATGCGGCAGGTTTTTTTGTAATGCTGAAGAATGACATGAAAGGATCTGCAACCTTCTGGAAAAATATGGGGGCTCTAAGGGAATGGAGCTTTGTAGGGCCCTTCAGCAATTTGTCTGGGTCTGGATATGATAAAGATTATGCCCCAATCAAGTCGCCGGAACATTCAACCGTGTTCAAATCATGGCTGAATTCCGATATAAAGTGGTTCACTCCTGTACAAAGAGATATTCAACCATGGATCTTGCTGGATAATTACATCAGGTACACATCGGGCATTATCTACGCTCAGACGTTTGTTAAGCTTGAAGCTGACCGGGAAGTAACCATTGCCGCAGGAAGCAGCGGGAACATAAAGGTGTGGGCCAACGATCAGCTCGTTCTTTCCGAGGAAGAGGATAGGAGGACTGAAGTAGATATGTATGAACGCAAGATCAAGCTGAAAAAGGGTACCAATAGAATTTTGGTTCAGCTCGGTTACACGGGTAAAACGACCAATGCTAATTTTATCATACGGTTTATCGACAAAGATGGAACGGTTTTTAAAAATTACAAGGAAGTGCCGTATACAGCTGACTATGTGAAGGGAACAGCCGCCGATGTAGGGGAAGAAATAGAGCATTATGTGAAGCAATATTTTGAAGATAAAATAGCGCTGGATTCCAATAATACACTTGCTCAAATCATGTTGTCAAAGTTTTATTACCGAAATTCCATGTGGAACGAGGCCATAGAGGTTTTGAAGCCGCTAAGTAGCAAACATCCCGATAATATATTGGTAAAGTATGAACTCTTACTCAATTACAGCAAAATCGGCAATAGTACAGAGACACTTAAGGAGCTGGATAAGGTAAGGAAGCTGGGGCCTGATCTGGCTTTTTTGGCAGTTTATGATTATACCCTCAACATGCAAAGCGATAACTATGAAGAAGCGGAAAAGAATGTTGAGATCATCAGGAAGGCCCAGGGCTCTACCGATGTAGATTACTATGTTTACAAAATCGATCTACTAAGTGAAAAAAATGATATTCAGGAGCTTTTGGATGTGGCAGAAGAAGCTTTTGTGCAACATCCTACCTACGTTGACTTTGTTAAATACAAGTATAGAATTGAGAAAGCAAAGAATAGGAAGGCTAAATATGGTGTTAAAATGTTGGAGAAATATCTGGCCAATCGATACAGCTCCACATTGACCAATCTTTTATTGGAGGAGTATAAATCTGCTGGCGATAGGGCTAAGGAAGAAAAGCTTCGGCTAAAACTGTATAAAGAATGGCCCGCCAACAGCACTTATTCCGCTAATCTGGCGAGTTACTACTTCCTGGCACGGAACTACCAGAAAAGCCTGGATCTTATTCTCACGGCATTAAAAACGATGCCATACAACTCTTCCACTTGGCTAAACGCCTCCTATGTATATGAGGCGTTGGAGCAAGATGATAAAGCCATGGAGGCCTTGCACAAGGCGATAGAGTACAATCCCAATCTCTTTGATGCGCGGGATCGACTTAGAGAGCTGGAGGGAAAACCTTCATTGCACAGCCATTTCAGGAAAAAGGATGCCTATGATATCATAGCCCTGGAATCGGCTGAGTATGAGGAAGAGTTCAACTTCGAATACCTTTTCCAAGAACGGAACTATGTGCTTTTTAAGGAAGGGGCATCCACCCAATTCAATAGCATGGCCATCAGGGTACATAATGAAACTGGAGTAGAACGGTGGAAAGATATAAACATCGGTTACGATAGCGGTAGTGAGGTTCTCAGAATAGAAAAGGCAGAGGTCGTTAAAGCCAATGGAACCAAGATCAAAGCAGATGAAAGCGGTAACCAGGTCGTGTTTTCAAGTTTAGAAGCTGGTGACTGTATCTATATTGAATACAGAATAGATAATTATGTTGGGGAGGTACTTACCAATGAGTTCTCTACCCAATTTTTGTTCAATGGATTTGAGCCCCAACTGCTTACTAAGCTAAGGTTGTACGCCCCGAAAGGATATGACTTTTCGTTCGCCTATAATAATGTGGATTCAAACCTCGTAAAGTCAGAAGTTGAGAACTTTGATGTTTATGAGTGGAACATGGATACCGTTCCTGTCGCTAAGGAGGAGTACTACATGCCAACGCTGAACGATATCGGAATGAATTTAATCATTTCCACAGTGGATGACTGGGCAACAATATCCCATATGTATCGCGATCTGGCTATGCCAAAAGCGAAGGAGGATTATATATTGGATAAGGTATATGACGGTATATTTAAGGATACCATATTTAAGAATGAATATGCAAAGGCAGAAGCGATTTACGATTATATATGTGATAATATCACCTACAGCTCTATTGCATTTCGTCAGTCGAACTTGGTGCCCCAAAAGCCCATGCAAACTATAAGTTCTCAATTAGGGGATTGCAAGGATTTAGCAACGCTGTATCATACTCTAGCTAAGAAAGCAGGTTTAAAGAGCAACCTCGTTTTGGTACTGACAAGGGATAACGGTGAAAGTCATGTTCAGCTGCCGTCCTTCAATTTTAACCATTGTATCATTCGGTTTGAAGCAGATGACGCCACATATTTCCAGGAACTTACAGACAATCACCTGCCTTTTGGCAGTCTGCCGTATACGGTAAAGAATGCACAAGCACTCATCATTCCGGGAGAAGGCGATGAAGTGACGGGTACCGATTTGGTTCATATTCCTGAAGGGACCAAGCTGAAGAGCCACATCTATAAGCACTCAGAAATTAAAGTGGTGGGTACGAATCTCGACGTTGAGATTGAGCTCAAAATATCTGGCGCGGCGTCTTCAGATTACAGATCCTATTTCATGGACTTGACAAAAGAGAAAGAAAAGGAAGATGTAGGTTACGTGTTCTCCCAATATTTTGACAACCAGGTGGAATTGCACAATCATGATTTCCAGCAGTTGGATGGACACGCGAAGGAGTTAAACTTGAATGCTAATTTTACGGTTGAAGGGGAGATTAAGAAAATTGGAAAGATGCAAATGCTTAAGATTCCGTTGTTCGGGGAGATCTTGAGTTCTGAAGACTTTCATGACAAGGAAAGAACCAATAAGCTGAACTATTGGAAGTATGATGTGTATGACTCTTACGATACGGAAACAGTTATCGCTTTCCCGGCTGGCAAGAAGTTAATGGAACTTCCTGAAGGATATAAGCTACGTTCTAAATGGGTTGATTATGATCTCAGAATTGAGAGGCTTGCAGGCAATAAGATCAAGGTAACGCGAAAGGTGTCCTATAAAAACAAAAGTATTGAACCGTCCGATTATCCGGCATTCAGAAAGGCAGTGCTTGATATTGTAAGCGCTCAGGACATTTATATCGCCTATCAGTAACGCTCATTTGGTAAGTGCTTTGTACGCATCAACTAATTCTATTTGATTTAATCTTAGTTAAATAGCTGTGTTTTTTTTAATGTTTTAATGACTAAGATTGCCGATCAAATGAACACCACTGATAGGGAACAACAAGACCTGCTCGATGAAATCGCCACCCTCAAAGTGGAGAACGCGAGATTGAGGCAAACGGCAACCACATCCATCGGTGACACCGTCCGTGTTCCAGATCATTTTAAGCCGCTATTTGATCAGGCACAAGAAACGGTAGGGAACTATTTTAAGAATTTGAAGCAGGATCCTACCAAGGGTACTATTGAAATCAACGATGAGCGCTATGTACTTGTGCGAGCATCAGCTTTGTCTTATGACTTCTTAAATTCTATAAAAAACCTTTACGCGGACAGAGGTGAGGCTGAAGCACTTTCAATTGGGAGAAATTTCCTGTTTGACATTGCTCATTTGATAGGGATGGAGGATGCGAAGGCGTTTCACAAAAAGATGAACCTCACTGATCCAATGGCCAAGCTCTCGGCTGGTCCGGTGCATTTTGCATACTCCGGGTGGGCCTTTGTCGAGATATTGACAGCGAGTACTCCTTCAGCTGACGAGAATTTTTTCCTGACTTACCACCATCCATACTCTTTTGAGGCAGATTCATGGATCAAAGCTCAGGAGAAATCCCAGTCACCGGTTTGCATTATGAATTCAGGTTACTCCTCCGGTTGGTGTGCCGCGAGCTATGGTATTTCTCTCACTGCCGTAGAGATTTCCTGTAAGGCCTGTGGCGATGATAACTGTACCTTTATCATGGCTCCACCTGATCAGATAGGAAGATACCTGAAAGATACCGGTTTGCTGACAAAGCATGCTACCTATGATATTCCTGAGTTTTTTGAAAGAAAAGTGGCAGAGGAGAAGCTGAGTGCTAGTTTACAAGAAAAGGAAGTGTTACTCAAGGAAATTCACCACCGGGTGAAGAATAACCTTCAAATCATTTCTAGCCTGCTCAACTTACAGAGCAACTATCTCGCGGATAAAGAGTCAAAGGATAAGATGAAGGATAGCATCAATAGGATTCAGAGTATGGCGCTCATTCATGAGATGCTGTATGGAACCAAGGGCCTGGCCAATGTGGATATTCGAGCGTATCTAAATCAACTGCTCAACTCATTGGGGGTAAGTTATGGTACGGATGATAAGAAAATTGAATGTGCGGTCAAGTTGAACCTGAAGCTCGAAAAACTTGATATCGACAAAGCCGTACCATTTGGTTTGATCATCAATGAGTTGGTTTCCAATTCCTATAAACACGCTTTTAAAGGCCGTGATACGGGCAAGATCAGCGTAACGCTGGAGTATATCGGTGATGCGTCAAGTGATAATTACCGCCTGATAGTTGAAGATGATGGAGTAGGGGCGCCCAAAGATTTGGACCTGGCAACCAACAAGTCATTTGGTTTGGAATTGGTCAACACATTGGCAGGGCAGCTGAGTGCTAAGATCAGGATTGAAACGAATAATGGTACAAAGTTTATTGTCGATTTCAAATAGGCCGATCAACTTTTGATAGCTCAAAATAGGGCCTCAAGACACTGCCTTTAACAAGCCTCCTGAACTCTTGTTGAGAAGGGTTTAGAGTGTGTTCATCTAATAAAACAAGCTTCACCTCGCATACATCATGCAACGATTCGCCTTTTAATCTTGCTTTCAAAGAAGCCATGTAAAGGAAAGATGAAGGTTGCAATTCCCGCATTGATCAGGAGCTTCCAACCCGGAGCACCACCGGTCCAATCATCAACATACGGATCCGCTAATACCAAAAGGAATTCGAATAAAATTAGAAAAGAGAAAAAGATAAGTCCATCGGCTACTTTAGTTGATACGGATATTTTGCTGAGCATCGCCACCATTAACCCAATGATCAATAAACCAATTAATACAATCGAATACTGAAGATTGTCTCGTCGCGATACTGATTCAGCTGCCAAACGCGATTGCTCTTGCTCTTGCTGCTTTTTTATCAGTTGCTGTTTCTCAAACTCATATTCCATCTCGGTCCGGGTCTGAGCCTTGGTGTTTTCTTCGTTGTCTATGCTGTCTCGGTATATAATGTGAAGCTTGTACGCTTCAAAAGCCTGGACCGGTTGGGCACTCGTATCGTATAGATCAGAGAGGTATTTATATTGATCTTTTAGGCTTCCTTTGGCGCCAATTTCTTTAGAGAGTTCAAGCGCTTTACGCAAGGTTAATTCTGCTTTTTTAAATGCTCCAGTTTCAGTTAGCAGCACTCCGATATTGCCAAGGTTAATTGCAACGCTGGTTTTATCGCCCAGCGCTTCGACCATTTCAAGTGCCTGGAGGTAATAGTTCTGGGCTCTTGGATAATCGCCCTGCTCTAAATACACTGTTCCGATGTTGCTTAAGTTTGTCGCAATGCTGGCTCTTCTGTTCTCTTCTTTATTCAATTTAAGCGCCTTGAGGTAATATTCGAGCGCTTGAGCATGCTGTCCTTGCTTCAGGTAAATACTTCCGATGTTTCCCAGGTTATGAGCAAGTCCAGTTCTACTCCCCATTTCTTTCTGCATATTAAGGGCCTTGAAGGAGTATTCAAGTGCTTTCGGGTAATCACCTTGATTGCGGTAGACAATTCCGATATTGCCAAGGTTGGTAAGAATACCAGATTTTCTGCCGAGCTCTTCGTTTAATTTGAGTGCCTTGAAATAATATTCAAGCGCCTTGGGGTACTCGCCAAGATTTCGGTAGACAATTCCGATGTTGCCAAGGTTAGTCGCTATGTGCTTTTTACCACCCACTTGTCCTGACTGCGGTACCATGAGTGCCTTATTCAATTTAAGCGCTTTGAAATAATATTCCAGGGCCTTATCGTAACTACCTCGACTTTGGTAGACGTTTCCGATGTTACCAAGGTTAATGGCCACGCTGCTTGTTCTGCCCATCTCATTATTCATATTGAGTGCTTTGAAGTAATACTCCAATGCCTTGGAATAATCTCCTCTCATCCAGTTAAAAGCACCAAGCTTATTGAAACTATTGGCAATCCCTTTTGGCCAGTTGTAAGTTGCTGCAAGTGACAAGGCTTCCGAGGATAAGATGATGGCGGTATCGGAATTGGCATAAGACAGTTGTACGGCTAGTTGATTAAGGGCCTTTACTCTATCCGTGTCGTGGAGGTTTTCCGTCAAGCGGGATGTTAACGAGTTGATCGTACTTGAGCCTTGCGCAATGGAATCTGTGTTCAATCCCAAAACAAAAATTACCAAGATCAATATTAAGCTGCTTGACTTATTCATTGTCTGCCTTATTTTTAACGTATTTCGAAATTTGAGATTGCGTTTTTCATCCCTGAATGATAGTAATAGCTGTCTCTAGTTGGGCTTTTTCATAAATCTAGGCCTGACGCTTCTCCTCCTGTGCCAGTAGTTTCTTTTGATATCTTGATTGAACCACATCAGTGAGCACAAGTACGGTGATAATAAAGTAGAATGTTGCTTTACTCATGGGMGTGATAGGATCACCCATAAAGCTCATATGTGCCAGGTGTCCACCCTCAGAAAGTAGCATGATTCCTACGACGAATAGGATGAACAGGCCCAATACTTCGTATAATCTATTCTTTTGCAGGAAAGTAGAAACTGTTCCAGAAAGCTTGATCATCAATAATCCCCCAATAACAAWGGCTGTGGTCATTACCGTTAGATTATCAGTTAACGCCATTGCGCTCAGTATGGAGTCAAATGAAAAAACAACATTCATCACCACTATCATTGCGATAATACTATTGGTGGAGGCAGCTTTCCTTTCAGTATGTGCATCTTCTTCCAGCTTCATCATGTGCCATATTTCTTTCATGGCAGTGTACATAATGAACACCCCACCCAGCAGCACAATTAAGCTATGAATATTGAAATGGCCTTCCACTTTCCCCTCGATACTAATGCCAAAAATGGGTTCCTGGAAATAATCGATCACATTAACCAACAGGAAGAGCAACGCAATGCGCAAGAAAATGGCAATCCCTATTCCCAGTTTTCTCACTCTTGGTTGATCTGCCGCAGGAGCACGCTTAGATTCGAGCGAAATGTAAAGTAAATTATCGAAGCCCAAAACTGCCTGAAGCAGTGTGAGAAGGCCCAAAGTCACCAGATTAGGGATTGTGAATAGTTCTGTCATGTGCTTTTTTAATTGTGCATATACATCCCGGGAGATCCAAATTGAATCATGCTTTTGTGCCTGTATAACACACCGTTCCTGTGACGCCGTGGTGTTAGCGTAGGTTTGTCTGAGCGGGAATTAAGATGTGACAATGAAGGTTCTCCGTTGGGTAACAGGCTAGTCCGTTACCACAACCTTGTCCATGACATCTCCAGCTTCAATCTTATTGATCACTTCAAGACCTTCGTACACTTTCCCGAAACAAGTATGCACGCCGTCAAGATGAGCAGTGTTATTTCTGCTGTGACAGACGAAGAATTGAGAGCCTCCTGTGTTTCGTCCCGCATGTGCCATAGATAATACACCAGTATCGTGGTGTTGATTTCCGCCACTGGTTTCGCAATCAATGGTATATCCCGGTCCACCGGTACCGTCACCGTCTGGGCATCCCCCTTGTAACACGAAATCATCGATCACTCTGTGAAAGGTCAATCCATCATAAAAGCCTTTTTTAGCAAGGTCCGTAAAGTTTTTTACAGCAATGGGAGCATCTTCTTCGAATAACTCCAGTTTCATTACCCCTTTTGAGGTGTGTATTTCAGCATTCATTGTAATAAAGTTTGTTTCGATTTGTCTTGCGAAGATACGGATAAAGTAAGGATGGAATAGGAGAAACGCGGTTCTATTTCAATTTCACAAGTACCTTTATGAAAAATCCCTATCTTCGGTTTTAAGCGCTCTATTAATTGAACCACAAAAATCCATTAAGCCATGCCAAGCATTGACCATATGTACCATATTGATGCACCTGTAGAAACGATTTACAAAGCGATAACCACTATTAAAGGGCTTCAATCCTGGTGGACAACTGGAACAATCGGTGAAGCAGAAGTAGGTGGTAAGATTACCTTCCCCTTTTCAGGTGAAGCTATGTGCGTCATGAATGTCCATAGCAAAGAGAACAATAAATCCTTAACCTGGAAATGTGTAGAAGGACCTGATGATTGGATCGGAACAGAGCTGAGTTTTGAACTGGCTCCGGTTTCGGGAAAGATTCGTGTGCGTTTCACACATGCTGGCTGGAAAGAACAAAATGACTTTTTCGCCAACTGTAACTTTTCCTGGGGTAAGTACCTTCAGAGCCTGAGGCTTCTGTGTGAGACTGGGGAAGGTGCACCTTTTCGCGATTAGAGAAACGAGTTGCTTCAATATTTTTGCAGTATCATCGTTCCAACTTTGATCGTTAATTGAATGATCCCSAATATGTCAATGTTGATGAAGCGTGTATATCTAATTTCCTTAGTAGTCCTGTTGGGCTTTGTCATTGGTTGTGCTCAAAATGAACCAAAGTATGAGGACGTATCCAAAGAGCGGTTTGCGGCATTAATAAAAACTGGGGATGGATTGCTGATTGACCTCCGCACTCCCAAGGAATATGATCAAGGCCACATTGAAGGTGCCGTGAATATTGATTTTTTTGATGACCATTTTGAGGATGAAATCGCCAAACTTGATAAAAATAAGATGGTTTATATCTATTGTGCAAGTGGTGGAAGGAGTGGTAAGACGCTTGCGCTATTGAAAAAAAGTGGCTTCAAAACAGTCTATCATTTGCCTATCGGCTATAACGGGTGGGTTGCCAAATAGGTTATGAGAATGGTCAATCCATAAATGTGCAATTGATTTTTGGAATAAAAATGTGGGTATAACGGCCCTTCACTGAACCGTTACGTTGGTCTTACTTCCGTCCCACCCGTTCAATTGTAGAGCCATCCTACAGTTCCTGTGCCCCAGTATCATATACCGCACAAATTGTCGCTTTCTATTTCCTTCTGAGATTAGTTCATAAAGTTAATTTGTCTAACGCTGGACAAAAGATATCTGCTTGTGGCCTTACGTTTGTAAAGATTCATTAATGGTATAGGGACATTAAGGCGATGATAAGTGCACTAATTAAAGCTAGAGTACGCTTAATGGTATCAAAATATCTTAATGGCCTGTTCGTGAAGTAGATTAGATTAAATGAAGCTGAAAATTGGACATTGTCAAATACGCGACGGTGTACTTAGCTCTTTCAGACGTTAGAGTTTGAAACGGAAGTTGAATAGGAATTAGGAATCAGTAGTGTCCGGTAAAAATATTTAAAAAAAGAAAAGGAGGTAGGTAAACCTGCCCTCCTTTAATGGTTAGCTTTGATTTGGACACCAAAGCAATT
>JAESRW010000215.1 GCA_016764395.1 Flavobacteriales bacterium | reverse complement strand
ACGATAATGTCTTCGCTCAACATAGCATCGTAAGGCATTCCTTTATACAGGTAATAGAGATTTACCCTTAACAGCAGACTGTCATAAATATTCTCAGCCAAATTAAAGCTCAAATCACTCAAGTAGCTCGGCTGTCCTTTAATCTGGATAGTTACCCCAATTTCTGTCCCCAGCTCATTGCTTACAAAAGTTGCGGTTTTCGATTTGGAATTAGAAGTGTTACCCAGCACTTTTCGAGTCATATTATCCTCATAGTCCATAATATTAACGGTAGGTGCAGCCAATGGGTTGAGAAAGATGATGGCAACACCGGTGGTGAACTTGCGCCTAAACGCACCCACCACCATGGTATCGGCAATAAATCCGTTTTGGGTGCAAAGAATCGTGTCGGAATCCTTAATGCCAGAGAGATCTAAGGTGTAGTTTCCCAGGTGATCAGTGCAGGTTCCTTGATTCCTATGAAGGACACCAATGTTTGCAAATGGGAGTGTTTTGCGTGTTTCGTAATTAACTACCCTACCCTTAAAAATATCTAAAGCTGTAGCGGTAAGTCCGTTTAGCAGGATCAGTATTAGAAGGGCGGCCCCTTTCATTTAGAAGCCTGCATCTTTTTTAGGATATTCTTAGCCGCATCTTTGTGAATGGTAAAGGTCATTATTTTGAGCTTTATATAGTCTTCATGATAGAAGTAGTAACCTTTGTTCTTCCCATTTCGCGCACCGCTACCAGAGTCCTTGATCAGGTACCAGGTATCTTTACCTTTTTTAGTATGGCCGATAATATGAATGGCGTGATCATCGGTGGTTGAGCCATTTGAGAATCTGAGCTGCCTGGCGTTTTCGTCAATGTACTCCGACGGAATATCATAGGAAGGCACCATGGCCACATCTTTGTCGGCACTGTATCCACTTTCTGATACATCGCCCCCAATTGCAATGCTAAAACCACCTTTAACCGCTGAGTTAATTAAACCCATAAATTGGTCAAGTGGTATATTGTTGTAGTCATCGCTCTTCCACCAATTGTCTGGTACCTCATACTCCGCGTTATCATAGTAGGGGAATTCAACCAAAGACATAAAATTGACGTAGTCATCTGGTTTAATTTGAGCAACATCCTTCATGAATGCAAGCGGCGACATAGCTTTTCCTTTCCAGTTAATCTCCGCAGGTGGCTCGCCGATATAGTAGTTTAAGATTGATTTGATCGTTGCAATCCCTTCTGCTTCATTCCAGGCTTTGTCTCTCTTTAAAGTTTTGAGATAATGATTCATTTCATTGTACATGCCACTGTGATCATGGAATTTTTGCCCACCTTTCATACCCGTATAATCGCTGGCAGGCACTACGCCGTACTTCTTCATCATTCGGGCTACCGCATTGGTCTCAGACCCTTCTCCAAAAAAGGATTCTCCCCTTGTACGAATATACTCTCGTGCCTTTTCTACATATTCGTAATACACGGTGTAGAGTTCTGATAGCTTAATCTCCTGTTTGGTTATCCGGAATATCTCAGCTTCATAAAAAGATGAAGTAGCAAAACACCAGCAGGTTCCTGTATTCCCTTGCGACAGGGGATCATTGCACCAAACGGTCTCAAATTCCTCCACGGACTGGGGCAAGTCTTTACCCGAATAATCCATTTTAAAGGCGGTACTTTTCTTTTTCTCTTTTTTATTGAAGTTTTTGATGCCGTCCTTGATCTCACCGTAAAACTTGTTTTCGTAAGGGACAAACGCGCCTTTGTCTTTGGCCGACTGACCAAATACTGATCCGGTAAATACAAATAGGATCAGAAATATTGAAAGAGTTTTCATAGATAAATTATTTACCGAAGTAGCTAGATTAATAAACATTTGCTCAAACAAAAAATGGATGATAAAGTTAGGAATTAATTCTGTCTAACGGCTTGCCACAGATACAAACCCTTCCCAAATCTGTGTAAAATATATTCTGCAAACCGAATCTTATAACCAAGAAACTTTAAATTTGAGCCGCGTTAAAAACCATTCAGTTTTATGAAGCACACTACACTCTCAACCCTGGGTTTTCTGCTGGCCATTATCTTTGTTTTATCGGCATGTAGCCCGGTTAGAATAGCCAAGATAGAAAAGAGAAAATATCTAAACGGCTACCATGTTCAGATGAAGCAAAAAAGGCCCAAGGCCCAAGCGCTCAATAGCATGAGGGAAACAGCAGCGCCCAAAATGGAGTTTACTAAGAAGGACGATACTGGAGATAAAAGTGAAAAACGGCTTGATTTCAAGAATGAATTGAAAGAGATGAAGGAGGCAGTAAAGGCCTTCAAAAAGAAAGAGAATAGAAAAGCCTTGGCCGAATCAGTGCCTCAGTTCATTGAGGATAATGTACTGATGGATACCAAGAAAAACCAGGCAAGCGTGCCCTCTAGACGCGTAAAGACCAATAAGCTTACATCGCCTACCGAAACCCAAGGCATACTGGGCGTGCTGTTTTTACTGATAGGGCTCGTCTTTCTAGTGCTATTCTTGCTGGTTGGTTGGGCATTGGTTATTGTAATTGCAGTGGCCGTGGTAATAGGCATCGTCTTGTCCATTATATTAAAAGCGATAGGCCTCATTGGCAACTAGATTCTATGATACTCAACCCAATAACTTAAACTAATGAGAACCCGATTACTACCCCAGGTAAGCTTAATTTTTACTACGGCCATTCTATTATCAGCATGCAGCTCGGTCAATATTACCAGTATTGAAAAGAGGCGATATCGCGACGGCTATCACGTAAGTACCAAACACCACAAAGCAAAAAAGGTTGATCTGACCCATCAAAGTCAAAAGGTAGAACAGGAAATAGAGCACAATACCGTTGAAGCAAGTCAACCTATTTCTGAACGGAGAAAGCAGGTCAGGGCGCAGGTTAAGAAGATTAAATCATCCTTAAAGGCGGTCAAAAAAGAGGAGCGCAGCCTGGAAGCGTTTATTGTTTCCCTGGATGAGGCCATTGACCAGGCTGTGGTACCTCATGCAAGAAAAAATTTGGCGCGCGTACCCACTGTTAAAGCGGATCCTCATGATGCTGCTGACCCAGGTACCGGAATATCTACCGTAGTACTGGTCGTACTACTAGTCGTGCTATTTTTGATACTGTTCGATCCACTGGTTGCGATTCTCACAGCCCTGCTCCTGGCCCTGCTGATCATTTGGGTATTGAGGGAGTTAGGAGTTATAGAAAAAGGGCCAATTTTCAACTTCAAATAATGAAGCTAAGCGGGGATTAATTCAAGGGAATGCTTTTCAACCAGTATATTTTCGAAGCTACACATGTTTATCACGCAGATCCAAAAACTGCTTTTCCTTTGATGTGTCCGGTACGTGAAGCTGATTACCTGGAAGGTTGGAAGCACAATATGATCCATTCTAAGTCCGGGTTGGTTGAGTTGGGTTGCGTTTTCTCTACCCCAAATGATCAGCTGGAAGATACCATCTGGACGGTTTCTCAGTACGATCCCAAAAGCTTTATTATAGAGTTCATTCGTGTAACCTCGGGAGTTGAGTTGGTAACCATCTCAATATTCATGAGGCCGCTTGATTCAACCCGAGCCGAAGCGCTTATACGATACGTGCACACGCCTTTGACTGAAGCACGGGAAACTTACCTTCAGACGCAACATGAGGGTAATTTCAATGCCGATCTTAATTATTGGGAAGCCGCACTTAACCACTACCTAGCAACCGGAACGCTCCTAAAAAAATGAAACAATTAACGCGATTCATTATTGGATTAGCCTGTCTTGTGAGTATACCTACAGACACTCTAGCTCAGAACATTGAGAAAGAGAAAGAGCTCACCTCGCACGAAAAAGACACCATTGACGGATGGGATAAAGGAGGGATCATCGGCACTAATATGACGCAAACGTCCCTGACCAATTGGTCAGCGGGTGGGCAGAGCTCTGTAGCTATATCCGGTCTTGTAAACCTTCACGCAAATGAAACTCAAGGAGGAGGGCTTTGGGAAAACCACCTTGCTATTGCCTACGGCGTACTCCGGCAGGGAACTGTAAAAGCCTGGCGTAAAACCGATGATAAAATTGATTTCACCTCTAAATATGGAAAGAAGGCTTTTAAGAAATGGTATTATGCAGCCTTGATGAATTTCAAAACACAATTTGCTCCTGGATTTAATTTTCCCAATGACTCGACGATAATATCCGACATTATGTCTCCTGGATATTTGATTGTTGCCCTGGGCCTGGATAACAAACCAAAGAAGGAATTTGGGTTGTTTGTCGCTCCCATTACGGTAAAACTAACCATGGTAACCAATCAGGATCTTGCGGATGCAGGGGCTTTTGGCGTAGAGGAGGCTGTCTATGACGTTTCTACAGGTAGCAAACTTTCAGATGGAAAAACAAGCAGAACAGAGCTTGGTGGATACATTAGGATATTTTACTCAAAGGACGTCATGGAGAATGTCACCCTTCAAACCAAATTGGATCTGTTCTCTAACTATACTGACAATCCTGAAAACATTGATGTAAGCTGGGAGGTCCTGGTGAACATGAAAGTGAATAAGTTCATCTCAGCCAGCGTGACCACCCATCTACTGTACGACCACGATATCGCGATAGGTGTAGACAGCGATGGAGACAACGAGGTGGATTCCTTCGGGCCACGCACACAGTTCAAGGAAGTGATTGCAGTAGGCTTGTCCTATAAGTTTTAGAGGGACGTAGGCATTCTTATCGCGACATTGATTGGAGCAGCAATGGCTAAACAACTTACGAGCAATCCGGCTAGGTAATTTAAAGCTCTTATTTCAATAAACCGGTAAAGCCTACAGGAAATCTGTAGGCTTTTCTTGCATCGATACTCATCCAAATGTCGTTAGTGAGATCTCAGCTTTCAATTTTGGTGTATGCAATCAGGCTGGGTAAAACCTCAAGTGATTAAGCCTGATGCTGTACAGAGAAGTGGTAGGAATTTCAGAAATGGAAAGCCATTTACTACTTTGCAAGCATCAGTGCTTGTTCTTAACTGCTTTATTGTGAAGCATCAAGTTCCGTTATCAGTGGAACCTTTTCTTTTCGCAGGATCACCAGACGCTGGCTAGCAGCATAGTTTACTTCAATACTTCTGAAATCATCAAGACTCTCTTGTGTGGACGGATCTATCACTCTCCTCTTGTTCACCGGGATCGGACCAATACCTTCAGGAATTACTTTTGACCATATCAACTGACCGGCATCATTATATAAGTCAAGCATTAAATCCAGAGAGAAGGGGCAATCAATATTGAGTACCACCATATCTTCTGAAAACATGTCAGTCAATATTTTAAACTCCGCTTCCTCTGTGGGGGTATGCACCACCCCGAACACTTTTGAGTATTGGCTCGATCCTGAACTATCGGTTTGTTTAAGACGATAATAAGACCACCTTTCACTAGAGCTTTGAGCGTCTGAGGCATTATTTAGCATTTGATTGTTGTTACCACGCTCCTGTCCAAATTCAATAGGTTCAAAGATTTTTCCATCTGTTGATCTCTCAACAACAAATTTGGCATCTGCATTGGTAGAATCCGTGGCCCACCGGAGCTCGATGATTCCCTTAACAGGTACTGCTTCAAGGGCAGAAACCGACACCGGCATCGAATTTCTATCCTCCTCATGGGCTCCGAACGTAAATGAGCCCAGTGCTGTCATGGTATTGAATGTCACGCATCCTGCACTTACACCGAGCCTTGTTTCCTGGCTATCCGCTGTCCAGTCTACCCCATGGTAATTTGAAATGACTAGATCTGACTTAACCTGATCCATTTCACTAACAGCAGCACCATCATTGTACAGCTGAATTGTTACTTCATCCTCACCTTCAGTGCGATCAATGATCCAATACCCACTAAGCCTGGTGTTGTTCACGGGCACGTCGGTGGGCTCAAGCTTTTCTGGGACATCCAAGTATTGTACTTCAAAGGTAGAGCCTATATCAGGCGCTGAAAGTGCGATCCGCGCGTCTACCGAACTATGCCCGACTGGAAAGGTGAAAGGAGCAGTTCCCAGTTTTCTCACCCTTCCATCTATATAGGCAGTGTTGCCGCCTCCAACACAAGTGGCATCAGGTGAAAAAATAAATGTACAGTTATTGGTTCTACTGTTCACAATACCATTTTTCAAGGTTGCCCGATGGGTAACCGTTACGTCGGAGAAAGGCCCAAGGTGTACGATCCCATCAGGCTTGTTRAGAACTAAATCATAAAACGTTTCACCATTTGAATTGATCAAGGTTTGCTCGCCAGGCCCATCAAAAGTCACCTTCCCGGTCCCCTCTTTGAATGATTGCGCTGCCTTGCTCGTATTGATCCAGTCTCCCGCCAGGGAAAAGCTGAAGGTGTTGGACGATACATCCAAGGAGCTTTTATCAATAATCTCCAAATTGCCCTTTATCGCGATTGATCCCGTTAATTTTTTGGATCCGCTAGTCGCCAATATCAGCGTATGATAAGACCTGCCAGCCGGGACTTTAATGTCCTGGTTTCCAGCCCTATTATAGCGCACCTTATTCCCACTTGGAGACGCCACAAAGGTTCCTGTAGATAAGATAGATTCAGCATGAACAATCAAAGTGGAGTTGGCAGCATTAATCCATCTGGATCTAACATTGGTCCCATTGAGGCCTGCTTTTAGCGTGATCTCACCATTATTGGTCAAGGTCCGAGCCCCAATGATAATAAGATCACCTAAAAAGGTGAGTTTGGCCTCTTCATTAATAGATGCATTTTCCTGAATATATACGCCATTAATATTGGCAATGATACCCACACCGTTGATCACCGCTCCCTTGGTACTGAGCATAATTAATCCAATCCCACTGTGCATGCCATTCACTGTGTAATCTCCAGTAATGGTCATTGGATTGGTGCTATTGTTCAACTCTCCTCCACTGTCGATGGTCAGATTATTGGCAAAAGTAGTATCCCCTAAGGTAATAACATGGGCGTCCATGATCACGATATCATCCTTGGAAGCCGGTATACAGTTACAATCCCATGTTGTGGAGTCGTTCCAATTTCCTGTTGAGATGGTGGTTCTGGTTTTGGCATTAGTAGTTCCAACAATTGACAGAACTAATAAGAGGGCTATGAAGAAACAACTGTTACGATAATATTTCTTATTCGTATCTTTTCTGGGCGGTAGTTGCTTTTTCATAGCTATTGAGTTAGATTGTTAGTAATTTTTCTAGTAGGCAATATTGAAAGACGGGTTGATAGGAATGCAGAATCGACGGTAAAGTAACTTCAATCCAATGGCTAGGAAAAACGAGAAATAGTGTTAATAATGCATGTGTAAGTTTTAGGATGGTTTTGTCTCAAGAAGTGGCGTGCCGAGCCCGACAGCTAGCCCTACCGAGGACAGTGTTGACATCACAACACTTAATCACGAGGCATTCCTTCGGTGTTTTATTTTCAGGCTGCGTATTTCTAATATTGTACCAGAACAAAAAATGATACTTTCCAAGCCCTACTGGAGTCTTCTATTGCTTGTTGTCATTCTTATTGCTGATACAGGCCGGGCCTTTTCTCAACTGACTCAAACGGTTAAGGGGAGGATTTTTGATATAGATAGTGAATTCCCTCTTTGGGGTGCCTCAGTGGTTTTCGTCCACAACTTGCCTTCATCACCTGATGACGCATCATTTATCGGATCCACTTCTGACTCTCTTGGGAATTTCACCTTAAAGAACATACCTGTAGGCAGACAATCTTTCAGTTTTTCCTATCTGGGATATGAAACCCGAATGGTTAGAGAAGTCATCGTAGGATCTGTGAAGGAGGTTATCCTGGAAATTGGGCTCAAGGAAAAGTTAACTTCCTTAAAGGAGGTGGAGATCACAGCGGCCAAGGACCAGCCCCTGAACTCCATGACCTCAGTTTCTGCACGCATCTTCTCTACCGACGAAGCGAGCAGATACGCCGGCAGTTTTGAGGATCCGGGCCGCATGGCTCAGTCTTTTGCCGGAGTTTCAAATGATGGAGACTTTTCCAACGAACTGGTGATTCGTGGAAACTCATCGCGTGGGGTCCTGTGGCGCATGGAAGGAATAGAAATTCCCAACCCAAATCACTTTCAGTCGGGCGAAGGAGCAAGCGGAGGGGGCATCAGTATATTGAGCAGCAACGTTTTGGCCAATTCAGATTTTCTCACTGGAGCATTTCCAGCAGAATACGGCAATGCGACGGCCGGTATTTTTGACATCAAACTGCGCAAAGGCAACACTACAAAGAGAGAGTACACCTTGCTCTTGGGCATTCTAGGTACAGAAATCGGCCTTGAAGGCCCTTTATCAAAAAAGCAGGCGTCCTCTTATCTGGTTCATTACCGCTACTCTACACTGGGTATTCTCGACAACATCGGTATTAATGTAGCTGGAGATGTGGTTCCTAATTATCAGGATTTATCCATTAATCTATTCACCAAGACCAAGAAATTGGGAACATTCTCCTTATTTGGAATTGCAGGCTATAATGCAGCGGTGCTTTCCGCGAAAAAGGATTCCACACAATGGACCAGTTTCTCCGATCAAAGGCATGAGACCGGAATCCAGCTCATGGGCATCGTTGGGCTGTCAAACACTTATTTACTCAAAGATCAAAAGACCTTCATCCGGTCAATTTTATCTGGTTCCTATCGCTCAAACCAGTTTAGAAGGGGTTATTACGATTACGGGTATGAAGACAATTTGCTCTACCGAGAAAAATTCAACTATCCGGGATTACGCGGATCAGTTTTGATAAACACAAAAGTCGACAACAAGAACACCATCCGCTCCGGAATCATTTATTCGGCGTTGTACTTTGACTTATTTCAGGAGGATTATAATGGGGATACTGACAAGATTGAAACGCTGCTGGAGACATCTGGCAATACAGGATTGATCCAGGGCTATTCACAATGGAAGCGTCGGATAGGTGCCAACCTCAACGTGAATCTAGGATTGCATTTCACACAGTTCTTGTTAAACGGTCATAACAGCCTAGAACCCAGACTGGGTGCCGTCTGGAAAATAGGGAGTCGTGAATCGATCAACTTTGGGTTGGGCCTCCACAGCAAGGTTGAGGCGGTTTCAATCTACCTGGCCGAAAGGGTGGAACCAGGAGGCATAAGCCGACCCAATAAAAATTTAGATCTCATGAAGTCATTGCATGTGGTATTGGGTTATTCCCGCTCCTTTGCGAAGAACGTTCACTTTAAAGTGGAGACCTATTATCAATATCTCTATGATGTACCCATCTTTGACAGTGTTTCGTATATCTCCGCGTTGAACTTCGGTTCCGGTTATACCAATGTTCAATTGTCAAACCAGGGTACTGGAACCAATTACGGGATTGAGCTAACCCTTGAGAAGCACTTCTCCAAAGGCTACTTCTTCATGATTACCGCTTCTCTATTTGATTCCAAATACATTGCAGGAGATAAGATTGAGCGCAATACTGTGTACAACTCCAACTTTATCACCAACCTTATTGGTGGCAAGGAGTTCAAGGTGGGTGGTCAAAAACAAAATGTCCTCGGTGTGAACTCCAGGATTATTTGGAAGGGCGGCAACCGAAAAATTCCTATTGATGTAGCAGCATCCCAAGTGGCTGCAGACAGAATATATGATTTAGATGCCATCTACGAATCCAGATTACCTGATTATTACCGCATTGATTTAGGCTTGTCCTACCGCATCAATAAATCCAGCTTAGCCTGGGTAATCACATTGGATATTCAAAATTTGAGCAACAGGGCCAATGTCTACTATGAATTCTACGATAAGGACACGCAAGCAGTGGATTACGTGAATCAACTGGGCATCCTGCCGGTGCTCAAGTTCAAAATCATCTTCTAAAGAAACCAACTACGAATACGAGGTTGTACGAATGTGCGAATGTGTTACTTCAATAACTCCCCATGACCTAAGCTTGAACTAGAATAACTTTAATAGAAGATAATCTATTCAGATTTAGCACCTATACTGCAACGCCAAACTTAAATCACTTGCTAATTTATATCCTTGGAACCTTACTTGCTTGCCTTTGTCCATCGGTTTTTAAATTCTAGTTTTTCAATTGGCACCTTTAGGCTGGTTGATCCGCCGTTTTAACAGCTTCTTTGGCATGGATCCAGATCTGAGGTACCAACCGGTATCAAAGTCATAGTCCTTGTGCGAAATCACCAAGGGTGTAAGCGCTGCCAGCCCCACTATGGCGGTGCCTGCATAAGTTGCGAATTGCCTGGGAACCGGTGTATCTTTACCCTCCTTCAAGCCAACAGCAAAGAGCACCATTCCAAAAGGAACAAAAAACACAGGTGCGACCAGGCGTACTACCAGGTGCATTTCCGTAATCCGCCTCAGATTGGAGATCTCCTCAAACAGGATAACATGCCCATGAGCCATGACAATTGAGCTGTCATTGATCTCTTTCATTAACCAGGAGTGATACCTATTTCCCCTTTTTAACTTGATCGTGATCCTACGATTCATTTTGATATGCCTGAACTGTTTGGTCACGCCGTTTGCAAGCACCAATGCCCGCTGTTGCGCGAGCGCACTCTGAGCCATTACAAAAAGGGTCAGGCCCAGTAAGATTTTAGTCAAAATCTGTATCATTTGGCAAATGCTGTTCCTTGGGTTGCTCGGTTCTTGAGATTTTTCTCGAAGTTGCAATATAAAAATGCCTGCGTGAAGGCTAAGGAAATTAATTTTCAACAATGGGGTATTGATATTAACTGTATGCTTTCTAGTTAAACACTTTTCATACTATCGACGTGGAACTCAAGGAGGTTATCGTTAATAGTTAGAATCGAATGTATCACTGAAAACCGGAAAGGAAACAGATCGCATATATTTTTTTATAAGGGGTATTTGTTTAACCTAAAAAGTAATACTTTTGCGCCGGAGAGTTGGCAGAGTGGTCGAATGCGGCGGTCTTGAAAACCGTTGTGCCGCAAGGTACCAGGGGTTCGAATCCCTTACTCTCCGCCATGTAATTTTAAAGCCATTGTAAACCATGTGTTTACGGTGGCTTTGATTTTTTACCCACGGTTTTACATACAGTTTTTCAACCGGATACGGTTCTGAGATTACCGGATGTGAGTACGAAAAGGAGGGAAGCATCGTTTTCTTGACAAAGCTCTTTGTAAGAGATCCGGCAAACACTACAAGAAACCGCCTCTTTAATGATTGGACTTGCTACATTTGACTGGACAGTAAGTTAAGGCATTTCTTACTCTATTCATTCCTACTGGTACATCACAGTGTACGAAGAGCGACGCCTGAGAACTTGGAATCGTACCGCTTAAAAGAGATCTATTTACAGTTGCTTCTTTTCCAATCTATAATTGCAAACTGCACTTTATTAAACTATGGTTTCAATTTACGTAGATAATCATTGAGGTCTACGGGTCTTATGGATTGCTTATGGATAGTAACTTTGGTTTTAGGGATTAGGGATAACATTTCCTTTGCTATCGGATAAGGGTCAATTCTGGGATCGTATATCGGAGAAGCTACCAAAATATAGAAAGGGTCTTCTGGTTCTGCAATATTAAACTTGTCAAACACATGAAGTCCTTTTCTTGCCAGCGATTCAAAATCTTGGAAATATGAATTGATATTATCCTGACTTACATCTTGAATTATACTGATGATGTTTTCGTTTCGCTTATACTCATATCTTTCCGGAAGCTCATTTACAATAGCATGAAATTGATCATTTTTTTGATCACTATCAGCAATGACCTTTGGCAAGATAGATCCCGCTGATGCGGCAATGCACAAACGATTATATGCGTCTGAGAAATACCAATTCAGATCTAACGAGTATTGATCTTCTAAGCTATATGCCATTACCCAAAAACTGCTCTACAATTTTGACATCTTCTTTTAGTTTGCCATGTCCTAGTCCTTCTTGCAACAGTGAAATCAATATCTTTAATTGGTGTACTACTACGGATTAAAATAATTTGATTGGATGATCTAACTTCACAGCAACATCCCACAAAATACTTATGTCCCCTGGTGCCAAGTGGAGCAATTTTCACAAGCTCTCTTCTTAGTTTTGGGGCTAACGGTTCTGGCACTTTACCACTATGATCAACTTGCATAATTTCTTTATGTTCAGCACCAATAATAGTTTTTGGTAGTTTATTAGAACGACCATAAGTCGAGAACAGATTTTCCCCGTACCTTCTTAATTTCCGATTTAGTTTTGCTGACGCCATGCTATTTGTAATTATTTATAACACATCTATTTTTTGGGCGTTCATCCGATTCAACCAAACTTCCAACATTCCGAAATCGCTATTGGAGTATTTAAGTGGTTCTCCTCGTATCAATTCTATTTGTCTTTTGTCGTTGAGCATTATCCCAAATTCTTCTAATTCGATCGTCCTTCTACTCGCACCAGCTGCCTGCTGCAGCTGCCAAGATACCACTTCAGTCATATTGAACATTTTCAATAAGTGACTGCAATATCCGTGATCAAGGCTTTCCTTCACAGGAATCACAAGATTATAGAACTCTCCTTTCACCTTTTCATTATTGAGGTCGATGTGCGTAGATGAAAATTTTATACCGTCAATTCGCTTTTCCAAGCTGTTGTTGTTACGTACCCAATTAAGAAGTAATTGAGGTATAATGTACTCTGGTTTGAATGGATCATTTCTGTCCCGTACTTTTACCGAACAAGCCGCGATCAGCGGCCAAACCATTACTGAGTAAAGATCGCCCCAATTTGATTTGCCGATCGTACTCTCTTCATCTTCGATTGTATGGTTACCTTCCGAGTACCTAGTCGTGCTAAGATCAAGTATATTAATGGGCATTTGATTTTCCAACCTCACTATCTGCATGTCGGCGTACGAAGGTCTTTGCAGCTCCTCCCAGGCAGTGTAAATACAATCACTGAGATATAAGCTAGGGAAACCTGGAATGCTATACCTATTCGTTGTAACCTTGCCCCTGAGATTGAATGGAATATGAAATAGTTCTTTTTGGTCCAGGAGATAATTTCCTTGATGTTCCCTAATCCGATAAAAATTGGAGCCTTCATCAAAGACCATATCAGATGGTAAGTAACTAAGAATGCGACTATCATTAATGCTATCCCTTAGAGAAGTATAAGCATTGAATGGATTTCCCGCATAATACCTATCGATCGCATTTTGGATTCCTTTGACTAAGACACCAATGCCATTCTTAAAGTGCGCCTCTTTAAAACTTTCTTGATCCGATAGGTTTTTTGAGCTGACAACTATATCCAGAAACTCATCAAACAAATCAGTAAAAAACTCTCGAAACCCATCCTCAGGAATGTCTTGGGTTTTAGGAAGCTTTATTATATCTAATTCAAGTATTTCAGAAAAAGTCATTCCGCAAATTAACTGAATAATATTACTTAACCATTTGTTTGTTCGCTGGTCGGCTTATCCGTTTACTAACTCTTCTTAAGTGCTCCCTTAAATCACGTGTTTCTACTCTATTATGGCGGGAAAATATTACGTAACCTTCCCTGGGTCTAAACTCGTTAATGCATTAAAGAAATATAGAATATTATGTCATTTAATTTTGAAAGAGGAGTATACGAAACAGGAATTGAGTTTGATCAATTCATGCATTTTGCAGAGAGACAAGTCGGACAAAATTGGTGTTGGGCTGCATGTGTTGAAATGGTGCTTCACTATTATGGAATTCGGATCACTCAATATGATATTGTAGAGAGAACATTTGGCACTGACCCAGACGGGAATTTGCCTGATTGGGGAGCAAGCCCTTCTGTAGTTCATGAAAATTTGAATAATTGGGGAGTGGATAATGAAGGCTTACCTTATAAAATAAGAGCGAGGTACTTTCCCAAAGTCCCAAGTCCGGTAGATTTTCTTAATCAGCTGATTAGAAGAAAGCCGATCATTGTGGGTTACAACCATCATGGATCAGGTCATGCTGTGGTGGTGACTGGAGCTTGCTTTAAAATTAATAGAAACAATTTTGTGTCTGTCAAGTCAATAATTGTGCAGGATCCAAGTGGAGAAAGTGTTGAATATACCGCTGGAAGTTTAACGAAATTGATCTATTCAGCTTGGTTCATTGATGTACAATTGGATTTATAGGTTCAATGAGGGATAGAATTAATTTCAGAAAGAAAGCCAGCTTGCTATTTTTCGAAGTGATTTTGGTAGTAATATTAAGCTTAGGGGAACCAATACTGGAGCAATTAATAAGAAATGAGTAGAATATCAGAAAATCGTTACGGTTGGGAATATGCATTTGAATTAGGAAATGAAACACCATATCAAATCACACCTCCCAACGAGATCAAAAGGAAGATTCCCGAAACATTGTATAAGTACAGTGGATTGACCGAAAATTCGGTTGAAGCACTCAAAGAGAAATATATTTATGCACCTCATCCCCAGCAGCTAAACGATCCATTTGATTGTTACGAAAGGCTTATAGGGTTTGATGATCCAAATGCCATTAGAAAATTCCTGGCCGGATCCATGGAACCTGATAAATTGGAAGAAGCGCTAAAGTTTCCTAGCGATGAGTTTAAACATTTTGTTCAATATAATTTCAGCCTAATCATTTATTCAAAAATCGGTATTCTCTCTCTTACGGAGGACCCTCATAGTATGTTGATGTGGGCGTACTATTCCTTACATCAAGGGTTTGCAATTGAATATAACTTTAAAAAATTCAATTTCAGATATCATGGGCCCTTTCAGATGAACTATCAAAAAGAGCTTAATGCAATGTCAATCAAGTATACTGGAATATGTGTCCCCTACCAATCAAACTTAAAGAGCAAGGAGTGGGAGCATGAGATGGAATGGAGGATTATTCCAGAGGTGAGTGACGGGAAAT
>JAESRW010000214.1 GCA_016764395.1 Flavobacteriales bacterium | reverse complement strand
GTTGGACTGATCATCTGGTTTCAGAGAGGCAGAAACACTAAACTAATAGAGGATCATTAGATTTACGATTTTTGAGTGACGAAGTACGAATTTGATGAATAAGCAGAATCTAATATCTAGAACAAAGTGCAAGACCTGGTTAACATATTTGTAAAGAGCATCTTCATAGACAATATGATATTTGCATACTTTCTGGGTATGTGCTCTTATTTGGCTGTATCTAAAACCGTGAAGACAGGAGTTGGCCTTGGATTCGCAGTCGTTTTTGTGTTGGGCGTAACCGTTCCGGTTAATTATATTTTGGACAAATACGTATTACAAGAGGGTGCGCTCGCTTGGATCTCGGCTGATTTCGTATCGGTAGATCTTAGTTTCCTCGGATTTATCATGTTCATTGCCATTATTGCAGCGATTGTTCAGCTTGTAGAGATGATCGTGGAGAAATTCTCCCCTGCTCTATATGGTGCTCTAGGAATTTTTCTACCGTTAATCGCGGTTAACTGTTCCATTTTAGGTGGTGCCTTATTCATGCAGGAGCGACAATACGCAAATATCGCAGAAGCAACATCCTTCGGACTCGGATCCGGAGTTGGCTGGTTCCTGGCCATTGTAGCCATTGCTGCAATTAGAGAAAAAATCAGATATTCTAACGTTCCTGCCCCACTAAGAGGACTGGGTATTACGTTTATTATTACAGGACTCATGGGTATGGCATTCATGAGCTTTATGGGAATTGAGCTTTAAGCGTAGCAGAAAATGATAGTACTGTCTTCATTGGGAATTACGATAATATCGAGCATAGTGGTCTTCCTGATCTTCTTGCTGGCGTTATTGACTTTAATACTCTACGCTAAATCCAAGTTGACCTCTACGGGTTTGGTCAAACTTACCATCAATGGTGAGAAAGAAATGGAAGTTCACGCAGGTAACACGGTATTGACTACTTTGAGTAATCAAGGAATATTTCTTCCGTCAGCTTGTGGTGGTGGTGGAACCTGTATTCAATGTAAATGCCAGGTTAACATTGGAGGTGGGGAAATTCTACCAACGGAAGAACCTCACTTTTCCAGAAAGGAGATAGCAGATCACTGGAGACTCGGTTGCCAGGTTAAGATTAAGGAAGATATGGAAATCCAAATACCAGAGGAGGTGTTTGGTGTAAAGAAATGGGAATGTGAAGTTGTATCAAATTATAACGTGGCATCTTTTATCAAGGAGTTGATAGTAAAATTTCCAGAGGGTGAAACTTTAGACTTTCAAGCAGGTGGTTATATCCAAATCGATGTCCCTGAAACAACTATTGAGTTTAAGGACATAGATATCACTGCTCATCCGGAACACCATGAAGATCCTAAAAAATTCGAAAAAGAATGGGATGGTTTCAAACTTTGGAACCTTAAGATGGTAAATGATGAACCCCTTGTAAGAGCCTATTCTATGGCAAATCATCCAGCTGAAGGAAATATCGTCATGCTGAATATTCGAGTTGCTACACCCCCATTTGATCCTAAGATCAAGGGATGGGCCGATCTGAACCCCGGTGTTTGTTCATCTTACACTTTTGGCCTGAAACCGGGAGATAAAATGACGATTTCAGGACCTTATGGAGATTTCTTCATTAAAGATAATGAGTCTGAAATGGTCTATGTTGGCGGAGGAGCAGGTATGGCACCGATGCGTTCGCATCTATTTCACTTGTTCCACACCTTAAAAACTGGTCGGAAGGTTACGTTTTGGTATGGTGGAAGATCGAAGAGAGAATTATTTTATATCGACCACTTTAGAGATATCGAGAAGAAGTATCCAAACTTCAAGTATCACTTGGTGCTCTCCGAGCCGCAAGAAGAGGACAATTGGGTAACGAAAAAGAACCTTGATGATGAAGGCGATGGTTTTGTAGGCTTTGTACACGATGCGGTTATTGAGCATCACTTAAAACCTCATGAGGCGCCGGAAGATATTGAGTTCTACTTCTGTGGCCCGCCACTGATGAATCAAGCCGTCATTAAGATGTGTGACGATTGGGGAGTTCCTCCAGAGAATGTTGCATTTGACGATTTCGGCGGTTAATTGAAGTCCTCACTTCATCTTTTCACTCTTTTTTTACTACTATTTTCTAGCTGTGGCGCTCCTCCCAAGGATGATTACGCCCTATATGGAGAAGCACAGGGTACCACCTATAGCATCAAGTACTGGGGCGACAATCTGGCCAATTACCAATACGGAATAGATTCATTGCTCCGGGAGCTGGATTCATCGCTTTCTACCTATATGCCTGGCTCGATAATCTCCAGGGTGAATGAGCAGGATTCAGCCGCTGTTGATGATTTCTTTGTTACCGTATTCACCCGCTCAATCGAGATCAATGAACTGACCGAAGGCGCTTTTGACCCCTCAGTCATGCCCTTAGTACAAGCATGGGGATTTGGCCCAAACAAAGCGCCAGAAATTGACACGTCAAAAGTTGATTCTCTGAGAGCATTGGTAGGACTCTCCCAATTTGGAATTTCTTCCTCCACATGGTTGAACTCCCAAAATGAAAAAGTAGCCATCAACTATTTGATAAAAGCCAAAAAAGAGATTCAACTTGACTTCAATGCGATTGCTCAAGGATACAGTGTAGACGTTCTAACTGCTTACCTCGATAGTAAACAGGTGAACAACTATCTTGTAGAGGTTGGCGGGGAAGTTAGGGCCAAAGGGGAAAATGCAAAAGAGAATTGGTGGTTGATAGGCATAGACAAACCAGAGGACCATGTAAAAAGGAGGCCCTTACAGGCCAAGCTGGCTCTTCAGAATACTGCCATGGCAACATCAGGGAGCTACAGAAAATTCTATGAGTTAAATGGTACCAAGTACTCCCATACGATTGATCCCGCCACAGGATATCCCGTTAAACACGCCTTGCTAAGCGTCACTGTGTTAGCGGAGGATTGCATGAGTGCCGATGCCTACGCCACTGCTTTCATGGTCATGGGCCTTAAAAAATCGAGGCTCTTCCTGAGTCAACATCCGGATCTGGGGCTTGAAGCCTACTTTATCTATTCAAATGAGGAAGGGAAACGCCTGACCCAGGCTACAGCCGGTCTCTCCGAGTTACTTGAGGAAGATCTTTAGGGCCCGTTGGGAAAAAAGATATCAACCAACCTTTAGTCAGCTTGTTTGCACTGCTCTGCAGGAGCAGCTCCGCAAACTCCACAGACCGCGCCTTCTTTTTGCAACATTGGATTGTTGCTGCTACAGGTTCCCGCAAACTCTCCATTCTTTCTCAAAAGAATTTTGACCGCTATTCCTGCGAATGCAAGGCCAAGAAGCACTATAGAGAGTAGAATAATTTTCATTGCAGATGGTTTGAAGAATACAACGAATAATTCAGTTTATTTGTTTTACGAGAACTGAAATTTTTGATGTACCCTTAGTACAAATTTACGGATATTTTATGCCATCCCCTAAGCATATGCCCCAAGATCAAAAAGGATTGATCCCCGTGTTAGGGATCTGGTTCACCTTGCTTTGCTTTATTGCCCTCTACACCAACGGAACCGGTGACAGCGGAGACAGCGTGCAACACTATTTGTTCTCCAAATACGCTTTTAAATATCCAGAGCTCTTTTTACATCATTGGGCCAAACCAGTCTTTGTATTATTGAGTGCTCCTTTTGCCCAGTTTGGCTTTGTAGGCATGAAAATATTCAATTGTCTGTTGGCTGTTCTTACCGGATACTTCACCTATCAATCCTCCAAACGCCTGCAGCTCAAACATCCGATTCTCGCACTCCTCTTTCTCTTTTTTGCCCCCCTATATTTTACCCTGACCTTTTCCGGGCTTACCGAACCCCTCTTCGCTTTCTTATTGATCCTCCCTATTTATTTAATCCTTAAAGAGAAACTGTTGCTTTCGGCAATCATCATTTCATTCCTGCCTTTTGTAAGATCCGAAGGGCTCATAATCGTTGGTGTTTTCGCTTTCTATTTTTTCATCAAAAAAAATTACAAGCTCCTGCCCTGGTTGGCCTCGGGCCACGTGTTCTACGGATTGGTCGGTTTCATCTATTACCAGGATCTACTATGGGTAGTCAATAAAATCCCCTATGCTTCCCTTGGCAGCCCTTATGGTTCAGGCGAATGGTACGACTTCTTTATAAAGATGAATTATACCATAGGAATCCCTTTGTATCTATTATTAATATCAGGTGTCGTATACATCGTAATCACATTTTTCAATTCAAAGGAGAGGAAGGGCCGGACCTCCTATCAAGCAGAATTGTTACTCATATACGGTTCATTTGCAGCGTTTTTTGTGGCCCACTCTGCGTTTTGGTATTTGGGCATCTTCAATTCAATGGGATTGAAGCGTGTGTTAATAGGGGTCATGCCTTTGATCGCCATKATTGCCTTAAATGGGTTTAACCTRATCACCAGSGARAATTTGATTAAAAAGAAGATGGYCCGTTACATTTTGARAGGAATSYTGGTGGTTTATGTAATYGKGTTCCCYTTYACRCCCAACCCWGCCGCTGTTCAGTGGGATACGGAACTCWCRCTATCRCCTGATCAGATTTTYATARATGAAATTGCTRAGAYTGTTAAGAAGGATTAYSCYGGCTACAAACTCTATTACTCCCATCCATATRTYRGTAGTGCCCTCAATCTSGACCMCTTTGATACAACCCTCCATGCMGATCTRATYAACTTTCATCAMGGCATTGACCTACCKCAAAAATACCTTGTCATCTGGGACGACTGGTTTTCCGTAATTGAAAATGGKGTCACCCTTGAAACCTTGAGGCGTAATAACGAGCTGGWRCAARTAGGCGTGTATGAAGACRTGCAATCRARGCGGAAAACAARGCTTGTATTGCTGAAGAGAAGAGCGCAGTARCAATCTTCTATCAGAAKCTAAATACTCACTCCTTAATCAACTTACCAGWTCCTTCGATRAYACTCGATATTTTTTCCGGATCTCCTGAGTAGCGRACACCCCCAACCGAAAATATTTTTGCAGCAAGAGAATCAGATACGTTTACAAGACAATCACCGCTGGTTCTTGATTCAACAAATGTGATGTTGGTTTGCAGTTCCTGGCAACGTATCCAATTGTTCCCGCTGGACCATATACCATTAACGTTTGCATAACCCTTTAATATGAGGTCGCCGGATGTATGCATATCTGAAAAACAGGAGTTGGCATTAATGGTGAGTTCCACATCTCCATTACCTAGAATTGTAATAATCAGGTCACTGGTCTGTATGGTATTGGTACCAGATATTTCTCCATACCCTCTTTGCTCTATTTTCAGAAGCTTTTTCACCGTTACATATGCGGTAATGTCATATTTAAACGATCGTACCCAATTGCATTTATTTTCATTTCGAATAACCAGGCTATCACCTTGCACCACGGTCGTGACCTTGTCAATAAGATTTGYCCCCGCTTCAATMGTCACCGATGCAAAYGTGTCTTGTGTGATGAYRACGTTCACGTTGTTATAKACYTCTATCTGTGTAAAGTCGAGTACCAYACGRTCCTCWARTAYGATAGYACCGGTAGATTTYARGCARTCGTTCTTCTCCTTACTGCAGCCTGCGAACAGTGCRATGAKYANNAAAAAWKSRRWWMWRTNTNTACAAAAGCCCGCATCTATTTATCTTTTGAATCTATAKCCTACACCCATTTCYAARTGTTCCGCWACCGCCCAGTGTGACTTGAACCCTGCRTCAATAAAAAACCTATCCGASACATAGTACCGGTAMGACATCCTGTGATAAATRGRCCCATCRGATTKGAAATTATTYCTCAGATAAATGCCCATATGGGTRGTGGCACTAAAGCGYCCGAATACCAGTTCGTGACTTARATGAATACCCACTTTGACAAATTCAGACCCATTTTCAAAAAACGTATTTGAGGTATCTCTATTGTGCTCTTCCAGATTCGATGCATCATAAAAAACATCCAATCCAACCCCTAGCTTCCGTTTGTTATCCACTCTTTTCATTGCGCTAACAAAGCCGTGTACAGCTCCAAATAATACCCCATCAACCGGATGTATCTCCCGCATTCCAAAGGCTCCAAATACGATGAATTCAATATCTCTTGGAAGCTTCTCAACCTTGCGTTTCTCCAAATTCAAGGACACATCCCCGAAGTAAGCCTGCACTCCTACCGAGAACGTTGGGACGTTAATCCCTAAGTTAGGAACCGCCAGAGAAGAATTGGACCAGTGGTTAAATCCAAATCCCGAGGTGAGCCACATGTGCTTTGTTATCTTGTAACGCGTCTCAAAAAGTACGGAGACGTAACCATTAAATGTGGATCCTATAGCCGTGTTCTTATAATTTTCTACCCTATCAAAAGGCTTGGAAACATATCCAATTCCACCACCCCATTTATAGTGGAAGAGAAACTTCTCTCTTTTCACTAGCGGTAAAACCATATATCCAAACAGTGCAGTAGCCGAACCCAATTGTTCCGGATTACCCAAGGAAACCTGCATAAGGCCAACCCCTACGAATGGCCTCCAGAAGGAGTTGTGCCACGATTGTAAACCCGACGTTTGGCGGTCCACATTAATCTCAACTCCTTTTACGTGTCCTGTAACCAAATGGGACATGTTTTCCCGATGAGAGAGCAAAAACCCAAGCTGGCTCCTAACGGATACCGTAAATCCGGGATCCAGCAAACTATCAGCGCTATGATCCTGCGCCCAGCCCGTTATGGGCCATACACAACATAAAATTATAGAAGCGATAATTTTATTCATCGGGCCACAAAGTTACGGGAATCTTTATTAATCATACTTTTGCAAGCATGATGAAAACAGGAAAAGCAAGTAAAACCCCAGGAGAAGCATTCGAACGACTGGTGGGCATCATGGATGAGCTTCGCATTAAGTGCCCATGGGATAAAAAGCAGACGATTGAATCAATCAGCCATCTCACTATAGAGGAGACGTATGAGTTGGTGGACTCCATCCTCGATAAGGACATGGAGAATATCAAAAAAGAGCTCGGTGATTTAATGCTGCATATTGTGTTCTATTCAAAGATCGCTTCAGAAACCAACGACTTTAATGTCATTGAGGTAATTGATGGCATTTGCGATAAATTGATTCACCGCCATCCCCATATTTATGGAGACGTAGTGGCGGAAACCCCAGAAAAAGTCAAGGAGAATTGGGAGAAACTCAAAATGAAAGAAGGCCGAACGTCCGTTCTGGAAAGCGTACCCAAATCATTGCCCTCCCTGGTAAAAGCCACGAGAATTCAGGATAAAGCGAAAGCAGTAGGCTTTGACTGGGAGAACAAGGATCAGGTGTGGGAAAAGGTATTGGAGGAATTGGCTGAGTTGAAGGAAGAAATGGACAAAGAGGATAATTCGGAAAAAGCAGAACAGGAACTTGGGGATTTTCTATTCTCACTGATCAATTATTGCCGCTACCTGAACATCAATCCAGATAATGCCTTGGAGCGCACCAATAAAAAATTCATTCAGCGCTTCCAGTACATGGAACGGGAAGTAGCCAAATCAGGCCAGGACCTCCAGGCCATGACATTGGAAGAGATGGACGAATACTGGAATGCAGCCAAGAAGCTGGAAGCCTGAGAACGTGGTGTAGCAATTGGAAAAAGACTGGTCGTCACAGAAGCTGTATTTCAATTGTGCTTAACCCAATACAAGCGTAAGGTAACGGTCGATTCATGCGCACTCAGTTCAATTACGGCATTTGACGACCTCCTAACCTTGATCCAGTCTAGTGGTAGCTACCTTGTGTGTATAAGTATTAGGCTTTAGTTTAAGATGGCGTTGCAAATTGTAGCTTTTTATATTTAATGCCAATCCCGCCCGTTCATCGGAATTCTACAGCATCTGAATTTCCGGTTTAACCGCAAGGTGCGCAAAGGTTTCGCAAGGAACGCAAAAAATGATCACTCAACTTTTACCTTGGCGCTCTTGGCGAAACCCTTGCGATCTTAGCGGTTAGATTATAGGACTTATTGAAAACCAAGATGTTCTGCCAAATCAAAACGTGCTCTATATCCCGACAAATTGCAACGTTATTGTAAACTAAAGCCAATTATCAATGTAACGGTCTCGGTATTAAGCGCTTCTACCCCGAAGGGCAGCAATGATTTCATAGCTTTTTGTTATGTGGTGTGTTTTATTTTTAATTCTTTCATAAACTGTCCAACTAAATATATTTGGTCGTCAATTACCTCTTGTGGTTGTTGTCCATCGAGAAATAGTGTCACCAAAATTCTCTTGTTCTTTTCGCCTATTTTCCAAGTGTATACAATTTCCTTCTTGTCTTCGGTCACAGTTGCAGAACACACACAATCATAATTTCCAGTCGTCTGAATTTCAGCATTAGGGTTTTCGTTCAATTCATTTTTCAATTCTAAATCGATGTCGAACTGGTTTTGCATCTCGTCAGGCAGAACGAACCCTTGCCACTGAAATAGAAATCCCTTATCATTTGGTTTAAAAATTTGATACATCCCTTCGGAATGCCTAGAACGAAATCCTGTCGGCATCCTGAATTCAAAATGTCCATCCTTTGAAACAATACTGTCACTGGATTTAGCATATAGATTGATGTATGTCTTTTCAAAGAAGTTCATCCTTTTTTACATGCCACATAAATATTAATATGTCAAATTGATGATTGTAAATGTGAAATGTAACATTGACTATTTCACATCTCCAATTTGACATTTCCACATCGCTCAAGTAGTTAATAGTAACAGTAGATTCATCTGTCTGCGTGGATACATCTTGGCAGGTACAAAATCATGACATAGGCCTTATATACACCGTAGCTACCGGAAGGCTGGCGATATGGATGTGCTAATCGAGTAGCGCCAAAACAATAAGAGGAAAGAAGCAAGTACAGTCCTACCGCCAACAAGACGGTAGGACCATAAATGTACCCAATACTAATTCATGCTGAGATAATCAGCGACGCCTTCATGTGTATCTTTCAAGGCAGCATCACCTTTTTTCCAATCTGCAGGACAAACCTCACCGTTTTCTTCAAAAAACTGTAAGGCATCTACCATGCGGAGCGCTTCATCAACACTTCTTCCCAATGGGAAATTGTTGACTACTTGATGCTGAACAACACCTTTCTTGTCAATCAAAAACAATCCGCGATAGGCAATCATCGGCCCATCCGCTACCAGGTCATACTCATCGTTATATTCATATTCTCCGGCCAAAACGCCAAAAGCATCCGAAATTGTTTTATCTGTATCTGCAACAATCGGATAGGTAATACCCTGGATGCCGCCTTTGTCTTTAGGTGTTTGTAACCATCCCCAGTGAGACTGCTCTGTATCCGTTGAACACGCTACTACAGCCACATTCCGACTCTCAAATTCTCCTAACTTCGACTGAAAAGCATGTAATTCAGTTGGACAAACAAAGGTGAAGTCCTTTGGGTAAAAGAAAAATACTACGTGTTTTTTACCGATGTATTGATCAAGGGAAAATTTCACGTCCATATCGCTTCCATTCACGTTCGCAATCGCTGAAAATGTAGGAGCTTTTTTACCAACTAATACTGCCATAATACTTTAATTTATTTACTTATTTTGGTGATTCTTTATCAGGGACAAAAATAGATATATTGGGAGAACATTTGAAATTTTTCTACCTTCAATTTTTCAATAAATCACTACTCATTAAAAAGAAATAGCATGCCCCTTCAAATAGGTGATACGGCCCCCATTTTCACCCTCTACGATACTGAAAAAAACAAGGTATCGCTTGAATCTTTCCGTGGTCAAAATGTTGTGGTGCTGTTTTTCCCTCTGGCTTTTACCAGCACGTGCACCACGGAATTGTGCGCTGTCAGAGATGACATCGCGACGTATGACAATCTCCACACAAAAGTTGTTGCCATTTCCATTGACACGCCATTCTCTTTGGCAAAATACAAAGAAGAACTGGGCCTTAACTTTCCACTGCTTTCTGACTTCAACCGGGAAGTATCGGCGGCTTACGAATCCCAATATGAAGAGTTTGTATTGGGGCTTAAACAGGTTGCGAAGCGATCAGCTTTTGTGATTGATGGCGAAGGGAAAATACGTTATGCAGAAGTCTTRGAAGACGCWGGGAGCATTCCAAACTTCGAAGCTGTTAATTTGGCCCTTTGTCAGACTTGCTAAGCTGTACARTTSTTGCYCTTTAAGGGATACTCAGGYCTCATYTACTRCCTTCACACGCTTTCTWAGAWGGTGACGAAGCCAATGAACSAAYGRAATATCTAMRGATCGAAATCTNCNNNCATTTAGTTCTGGTGGGTTTCATAGATGTAGGRGTTTTCTAGCCAGMGCCTCCAAACAGATYCNTNGGGCTCAATTCAGAGCGTATTCCTCAACAAAAAARCTCCATCGATCSYAYMGACCGATGGAGCTCATATTGTTATTGTYTGTACCGCGGRTTAGAACCGCTTATACAGTRKTACCATTATTTCGTTAARATCATCTTCTTGCTATCAATAACTTTTCCGTCTGCCATAATGTTGTATGTATAGATACCGTCRCTCAAATTTGARGCATATACATCTAARTTACCAAATCCATTCTCMAGCTTCACCTCCTTGATTAACTTTCCRGTATTATCAAAAATCACRATTTGCCCATTTTGAACCTCATTGGGAATGAAATATTTGATGGTTGTTTTTTCCTTAAATGGATTAGGGACATTTTGATTGAGAATGATTTTTTTATTGGGTTCTCCTTCCAATTGTGCTTTGGTAGATTGAACGTTCAAACCATATGCCTCCAAAGCTGATTTTAACTCTTCCATCTCTGACCTGAGTTGATCGAATTCAGCTGTTTTTTGTTCAATGATGGTTTGCTGTTCTTGGATGGCCTTGGTCAACATAGGAATAAAGTCATTGTAACGCACACTTAAAAACCCTTTATCATTTTTGGTCAATATTCCGTGGTCGTTATAGCCAACTTTCTTTAATAATGCCTCTATATCTTGTGCTATAAAGCCTATTTCACGTGTTTTGGCATTGTTGTTTTTACGTATATAGTCTACCGGTTTTAGTTGCATAACTACATCGAGCCCATAAGGCAACACACGTATCTCTTCTTTCCATCTTCTATCGGAGCCTGTAGACCATGGTACTTGAACTTCGTAAACAGAGGAGTTGGTATTACCTATACGTACTTGATTGGATGCCGTACCATCAGGGACTTGAGCGTCGTACCCAATAGCTGTATTGTTGTTTCCTGTAGTATTCAACAAAAGCGCTCTAGCGCCACTGGCGGTGTTAAAGTCTCCTGTGGTGTTCTTGTATAGCGCATTTCTGCCATTAGCGGAGTTAGTCGTTCCTTCTGTGTTGAAGTAAAGCGATTGATGGCCATGTGCGGTGTTCTGGGCTCCTGTGGTGTTGTTGTAAAGCGCCTGATAGCCATTTGCCGTGTTAGAGCCTCCTATTGTGTTGAAGTAAAGCGCAAAAGAGCCATTGGCGACGTTAGAGTTTCCACTAACGTTGGAGAAAAGCGCATAATAGCCATTCGCAATGTTATCGTTTCCTGTAATGTTGTTGAAAAGCGCTGTTTGGCCAATTGCGTTGTTCCTACTCCCAGATGTGCAGTTGAAAAGCGCATCTTTGCCATGAGCGTTGTTAAAGCTTCCTGTGGTGTTCTTGTAAAGCGCAGCTGCGCCAATAGCGGTATTATTGTCTCCTGTGGTGTTGTTGGCAAGCGCACTTACGCCATATTTGGTGATATTACTTTGTGCCGTAGCAGTAATTGATGCTAGCATTAGCAGTCCCGTCGTGATGTATATTGATTTTTTCATGAGTTCTCTCTTTTAGTAGTAATTGTTGTTAATTATTGTTTTGCTGTATACCACCTCTACATAATCAGTCACACTTGCCCAAAACGTTTAGGACAGCTATGTGCTAAGATTTTTTAATGCATTGATAAACAGAATTGTACAATCGCGCAATGATACAAGGTTTATATTTGGAAGAATAGAGTAGAAATACCCCCTAATTTTGTTAGTGCCTCCCACCCATGAAACTAGTGCTAAGGAAGTACTATTCGTATTTGGCCAACTTTAATCATCATACTGATATTAAAATACTTGCAATCTTGTCCAAGATACCAATAGCGTATGTCCAATATACTTGCATTTCTCCGGCTGAACCTAAAAGTGAAGAGTGGTGAGAAAACCACTAGATGTAAGCTCTGACATACCTTCCCAATGAAGAGCCCAACATGAAATTGAGAAGGGATTTAAAAATAAGGAGATTGATTTTGAAAAAACGGAGGAGCCTTCCAAAATTAACAAGAGGAAGTTGCGTAAGCTCAATCTTGAAAAACGATTTAGAATGCTGCAATAATTGGTATCTAAGCAATATCCAATTACTTTCGTACTTTTCAAGGAGATAACATCCTAGCTGGTATCAGAGGCTGTGTCTCAACTGTATGAAAGTAAGGTCTGAATGACAGTGCTGAGTTCAAGTGTACATTTGAGAGGCCTGAATATATCCCCAGGAGCCCACTCCTAGATAATTAGAAATTTACTAAAATGAGAATACTACTGTTATTCATATTGATTACCAATGCCTCAATCCTCTTTGCGCAAGGAGATGTATTTACTTCTTATGACATCTTTAAAATGAAACACATTGGCGAGGTGGCCATCTCACCAGATGGAAAACAAATCGCTTATACCATCGCTACGGGTAGGGATTTTTCGGAAAAATCAGGGCCCAGCCGCAAGGAGTTATTTGTTTTGGATGTTGCGTCGGGAGAAACAAAGTCACATTACAAGAAAGACAAAAGTTTCCATCACCTCTCCTGGACCCCAGATTCCAAAAGCCTTACTTTTCTTGCAAAATGGTTTAAAGAGAAGAAAACCCAGATCTATACGTTTGATCTGAGCACCGACTCAGCCACTCAAATCACGCATTCCAAAACGTCCATTGAAGACTACGATTGGAATCCCAACAATTCTTCGATTGCTTATATCTCCACAATCAGAGATACGAGCAGAAATAAGTGGATAAAAAAAGGCTTCAACGCTGAAATTTATGAAGAGGAAGTCCCCGAAAAGAACTTGTATCTATATGATTTCGCCACGAAATCAACGACCCGGTTAACCAAAGGCATTGCAGCCTACACCTGCCAATGGAATCCAGCCGGGGACCTGATCGCTGCTAAGATTTCGGAAAAGAACCTTATTGATTATCAATACATGTTCAGTAAAATTCAAATTATCAACCCCAAAACGAAAGAGGTTACCATACTCGTGAACAATCCTGGGAAATTGGGTGGGTTGGCTTGGGCACCTGATGGCAAACGCATCGCCTTTATTTCGGGTGTCGATGTGAATGACCCGGTGAGTGGAAGTTTATATGTGGCGAAAGTGCCCAATAAAAAAGACTTCACACAACTGACCAATTATTCGCAAGATTTTGAGGGTTCAGTTACGCATGTTGAATGGCGTGATGCCAAAACATTGATCTTCTCTGCTGATGAGAGCGTAGATGTTACCCTAAACATGAGGTCCATCGATAACGATAAAAACATACCGCTTGTGGAAGGTGGAACGCTTGTATTTCGAGGCTTTCATCTGAACAACGGGACCGTTAGCATCAGTGGTAATACGAACACAAATCCCGGTGATTTGTATACCATGAGCCTTAAAGATAAAAAGCTGGTAAAGAGAACTGACATCAACCCGTGGGTGGCAAAGAAGCAGTTGGGAAAACAAGAAAAGCTCAGCTATACCTCCCGTGATGGAATGAAAATAGAAGGCGTTCTAATCTACCCAGTAGGTTATAAAGCCGGAACCACTTATCCATTGATCAATTACATTCACGGTGGCCCGGAATCCTGTGTCAAGAATGGTTGGTCAACAGCGTATAGTATGTGGGGTCAGGTTGCAGCAGGTAAAGGGTATTTTGTTTACATGCCCAACTATCGAGGCAGCTCAGGACGGGGTGTCGCTTTTTCAAAAGCAGATCAAGGCGATATGGGAGATGAAGAATTCAATGACGTGCTAGATGGTATTGATCACCTGATTAACAAAGGGATGGTAGACAAATCCAGGGTTGGTATTGGTGGAGGTTCTTATGGGGGCTATTTCTCAGGATGGGCAGCTACCAAACACACCAACAGATTTGCAGCGGCAGTATCTTTCGTAGGCATCTCGGACCAGGTTTCAAAGCGATTTACAACTGACATTCCTTACGAATCCTATTTTTCTCATTGGACCTTTTGGACCCATGAACAATTTGAGTTGGTATTCGATCGGAGCCCTGTCAAATATGCGAAAGGCAGCAAAACGGCTACCTTGATTTTACATGGAAAGGAAGATCCACGGGTGCATCCTTCTCAATCTTTGGAGTTATATCGGGCATTAAAGCTTCACGGCAAAGCGCCGGTTAGACTGGTATGGTATCCGGGTGAAGGACATGGCAACAGGAAAAACCCTGCTCGTCTTGACTACAACCTTCGCACCTTTGAGTGGTTTGATTACTACCTCAAGTCGGAAAAGGTAAAGAGTGAGAAGCCATCAAAAGACCTTGATTACGGGGTAGAGATAGAATAACGTACCGTAGTCTTAGCATGCTGTCAGGTATTTGATAGCACTTAAGCTTATAAAAATGGGGAGCAACTTTACCCGAGTTTCTTCTTTGACTGTTGTTATAGGAACAGTCATATTCCTATATCTACTCACCAAATCGTCCGTCTCTTCATTTACCCATGACGAAAGTTTTACTTACCTGCATTTTTGCCATAATAGTTTTATGGATATCATTTCATATAAGAATTGGTATTCGAATAACCACTTGCTGAATAGCTTGTTCATGAAGTATTCGGAGCAACTATTTGGAAGTTCTGAAATTGCTTTAAGATTGCCCAACCTATTATTGCTGTTGGTTTATATGGTGTATGGACATTTACTATTCAGAAGAACCAGTCAGCTATTGGCCGTTGCAGTATTTGTTTTATTGTGTACCAACATCTTACTGATTGACCTTTTCGGATTAGCACGGGGTTATGGTATGTCTTGCGGATTTATGCTCATGAGCCTCTATCACTTCATGCAATCCTTTAACGAACCGA
>JAESRW010000213.1 GCA_016764395.1 Flavobacteriales bacterium | reverse complement strand
CGATTTAAAGATTTTTAATCGGTGGGGACAATTGGTATTTGAAACAACGGACCCGGATATAAATTGGGATGGTAAATATTTCAGGAATGGACAGGATGTGGCGCAAGGCGTGTACTACTATGTATGCGAGGTGTTTATGATTCGACTTACCGGGATAGAAACCAAAACCCTAACCGGATTCGTCCATGTATTGGGTGAAAGGCCTGCCAACACCAACTGATTTCGGAATTTATTTTGGCTTCCTGAAGCACCTATCTGAAAACTCAATCAAACGCATGCGACAACGCCAATAGTTCTACCGCTGATCAGGTAACCTCCCCCACTCCTCCTCGTATAATATTTATTGGGCAAAAATAAAAAACGTAAATTTCAGTTGTATTAAAACAGCCTCCAATATTTATATGTTGCGATTCCTTTCATATCTGGCAGTAATGCTCTTGCTGTCTGTTATTTGCTCAACGGTATATGCCTCRCATAAYCGTGCWGGRGAAATYACSTATGCWTGGCTCTACGGCTCAACTTACCAAATAACGGTGATCACGTACACAAAAGCTGATAGCCAGGCAGACAGATGCGAGCTAGAGGTTTTTTGGGGTGACGGAGACAGAGATACCCTGTTGCGCTCCAATGGAGACTCCAACACGGTTTGCGGTTTGAATGTCGGTGAAGGCGTAATCGTTGGCACCAACATAAGGCGAAATGAATATGTAGGYGTSCATACCTAYCCCGGGCCYGGASTGTACAGAATCACCATGCTGGACCCCAATCGGAATGCGGAGGTGACCAACATGCAGGACTCCTTCAATACTCCTTTTTTCATTTTTCTCACTTTTATGATAGGCACAGGGCCCAATGGACTGGATACCAATGGTGGGCCGATGATCCTGAATCCTCCCATTGACGAGGCCTGTTCGGACAAACTCTTTATCCACAATGCCGGTGCTTATGATATTGAAGGTGACAGCATATCTTATGTAATGAACAAATGTTAYGAGGGCCAGGAWYCWAMYKCACCKTTYRATCTTWKRACMGCACTMGGMTAYRYAACACCTCYTGATGTGASYATCGATCCCGTAACCGGTGATCTCATYTGGGATACCCCMCCACCAATATCCGGGGTAAACGATCCTACTCTGGGGGGACGTGGATTTGATGAATACAATATTTGTTTTGAAATTTTGGAATGGAGAAATGGAGTTATCGTCAGTAGGGTCCAAAGAGACATGCAGATTACCGTATGGGCCTGTGAGAATGATCCTCCAGTGGTGTTTGCACCAGACACCTGCGTGCTGGCAGGAAGCACATTGACCATTCCCGTTGCCGCAAGTGATCCCAATAATTCAAGTGCGAGCCTCACCCTGACAGCCAGTGGTGGGCCCATGGTGCTCACCAATAGTCCTGCGACGTTTACGGTCCTTCCACCCTCACCAACCCAAGCCAATGGGGAACTCAACTGGCAAACAAACTGCTCTCATGTTCGCAAACAACCTTACTCGRTCAATTTCAAAGTTGAAGACAATGACCCCGAGGTGTCTCTCGTTGGTATTGAAACWGTGGCGATAACAGTTATTGCTCCGGCACCTGCCAACCCAACCTCCAGTCCGAGTGGAAACAACATCACCGTGTCATGGGATAAGAGCATTTGCACCAATGCTATTGGTTATAAAATATATCGACGCAATGGATCCTTTACGGGCACCATCGAATGTCCTTGTGAAACAGGGGTACCTGGATTCGCCGGATACAACTTATTGGCAACCGTGCAAGGGGTTAACACCCTTACTTATAAGGATAACAACAACGGAGCGGGGCTCATTCATGGGGTAGATTATTGCTATCGMATTGTCGCGTCTTTTGCGGATGGAGCMGAGAGTTGTGCCTCTGTTGAGACCTGTTCTCAGCTCACCTTAGACGTTCCAATTATCACGCATGTGAGCGTGGGAACCACCAGTACAAGTTCAGGAATAGATACCGTGATTTGGGCCATGCCAAAACTGCTTGACGATTCCATTCAATTCACCGGACCCTATCGTTACGATATTTACCGCTCAAATGGTTTTGACTTTAGCACTGGAAGTACGTTGGTGGCGTCAACTCCAACGGATACGGTATTGCAGGATACAGATACCCTATACATCGACAGCGGCCTGGATACAGAGACAGGACCCCACGCTTATCAGATAATGCTCTATAGTGGATCAGATACGGTTGGAGCTACCCACATTGCCTCTTCTATATTTCTTTCTATTGCACCTTACGATAATCGCCTGGACCTGGCCTGGCAGGTGAATGTTCCCTGGAACAACGCTGAGTATTTTATTTACAGATTGAACAATGTAACGCTCAACTTCGACTTGATTGATTCAACATCCTCAAGATTTTACTCAGATTCAGGRCTGGTCAATGGAGCGGAGTATTGTTACTTTGTGAAGAGTGTGGGCTCCTACTCGGTCACCGGAATAGTCAACCCAATTATCAATTACTCGCAAGAATCCTGCGAAATTCCACAAGACAGAACACCGCCCTGTCCTCCGACCTTGGTGGTTACCCCCAACTGTCTRCTCAATGAGAATACACTTTCCTGGAACAATCCCAATAACTCTTGTGCAGATGACGTGAAGTACTACAATGTGTACTACACCCCTATTTTGGGTGGCGATTTAGAGTTGCTCCAATCAGTATCACCAGCGGTTCAAACATCCCTATTACTGGAAAATCTCAGCTCAATAGCTGGTTGCTACGCCATTACAGCAGTAGATTCAGCAAATAATGAAAGTGTATTGAGCGACTCCGCATGCGTGGACAACTGCCCCATTTATGCATTACCCAACGTATTTAATCCCGATGGAAACGGATTAAATGACTTTTTCGTCCCTTGTGGCTGTGATGAATGTGGCTGCCCTGAAGACAAGTATAAATTCGTGGACCGTATCGATTTAAAGATTTTTAATCGGTGGGGACAATTGGTATTTGAAACAACGGACCCGGATATAAATTGGGATGGTAAATATTTCAGGAATGGACAGGATGTAGCCCAAGGCGTGTACTACTATGTATGCGAGGTGTTTATGATTCGACTTACCGGGATAGAAACCAAAACCCTAACCGGATTTGTCCATGTATTGGGTGAAAATCCTGCAAATACCAATTAAGAACCCTCCTTAATGTTTACCGGAATAATTGAACAGGTTGGTAAGGTAGTGTCATCTGACCGAGAAGGTGGAAACCTGAAGCTTGCAATACAGGCTAAATTCACCAGCGAACTTAAGGTGGATCAAAGCGTGGCCCATAATGGCATTTGTCTGACCGTTGATGGAATACGAGATGACCATTATACAGTGACCGCTATAGCCGAGACTTTATCTAAAACCAATCTTGGTAATCTCGTTGAAGGATCCAATATAAATCTTGAACGATGTATGATAGCCGGAGACCGACTTGACGGACATATCGTACAGGGCCATGTTGACCAGACTGCGACCTGTGAAGAGATCATTGAACGAGATGGGAGTTGGGAGTTCACCTTTGAATACGATGTTCAACAAGGGAACATCACTGTTGAAAAAGGTTCGATCTGCGTAAATGGGGTGAGCTTAACTGCCTTCAACTCCCAGGATAATCGGTTCTCCGTGGCAATTATACCGTTCACTTATGAGCACACGAATTTCCAGGATTTATCTGTTGGTGACGTGGTTAACCTGGAATTCGATATAATCGGAAAGTACGTAGAGAAGCTGGTGCGAAAGCAACAGTAAGCTCACCTACATCATGACATCCCAGGTGTCTTCTACATTTCCACTTCCCACCCAGTCTTTGTATTTCTCTTTGCCTCCGCGGGCCAGCCAATCTGAATCAATGGTAAGTTTAGAGCTAATTCCACCTCGTGGGTTGCAGATCATCACAATACGCATTCTATCCGGCTCATAAACTTCCATCAGATGATCATAGAAAATATTGATCAAGCGTTCATAGGAAACGATGATATTTCTTAGCTGATACACATACTCCTTCACCGATTTCAGTTCAATCACTTTATCGTTAGGGTAAAATGTCAAATACATTGTCGCAAAATCTGGCTGGCTGCTGACTCCCAGAAATGTGAATTCCGGAATTTTAATCTTTATTTCGTACGCCCCCCTTGAAGGATTCGGAATAGCTTTCAAAAGCCCTTTGTCAATTTGCTCGTATGGTTTTTTACTGCTCATCATCAATATTGTAAGTGCGCAAAATTATCAAATAACTTGAATACGTCTRTAMTAAWTCTTCGAAAGCTTTATCGAATGATTGTTATAAATCCAGCTCGATCTTCCCCGCCATTGAGYTTRAGCATRTARTAGTAAGTACCTTCCCCMAGYGGTTTTCCAACAAARTTRTCRCCGTCCCAATTATTYAGATACTCCGTATCTTCAAAAACCTTCATCCCCCAGCGATTGAATATAATRAGATGAATAGGGTCAAATAAGAGCCGCTCATCCACAAARAAGAAGTCRTTKATCCCATCGCCATTGGGTGTWATAATATTRGGYACCCCTTTTACAGGAATTATCAGCTCTATCCAGTTAGATGAAGTCACAAATTTAGAAACGGTCTCTTTTGACCGAATTATTAATCGGTACGAGTTAGCAAGCAGCGAAATATTGTACAGAGAGGTGGTGTCGGCCGTGGCCCCGATTTCCTTCCATGGCCCATTTCCTACGCTCTCATAAATTCTGTACAGAGGATTGTCCCAACCCCAATAGCTGGACCACCAGAGATCGAGCAGATTGGTATCCAGCATGTTTTCAGATCCTTGCAGCAGAATCGACTGAATGGTATCAGAGACGGGTGTCAACATCAAATTCGGATCTAAGATCATTCGGATCTGGTAATTGTAGGGTGTATCCTCTACGCTTACCCCAACATCCGTAAACGTTGTATCATTTATATCAAAAATGGAAGCGATGGAATCATATCCAACACTCGGATTTAAACTTCGGTACACATCATAACGTAAGAAAGAAGCGAGCTGGAAGTTCTCCGTGTATTTCGACCAGAGAAGATCAATAGATGTGTTGTTGACAACCGTGACATTGAGCAGATCAACTGTCGCTCTCACGCAATTACGCAATCTGATCTCCAATGTGTCATTGAGTCGAACCCCGCACTCACTCAGCATTGGAATAAAGTCCGATCCAATCGTATCATAAATAAAATACGAACCATTCAATCGCATTGAATCTGCTAAAATAATTACAAGGCTATCAATCAAACCTATGGTGCATATTGGAGGCACTACCTGGCTGATCGCAACAGGATCTCCGCTCGGAGAAGTAATGATAAAATCAGAACCATCAAGCGATATGGTTTCACATTGTATTGGATTGTCAAAGTGCAGTGTAATTGAGTTGTCTAAACACCCAACACTTATGGCCGGATGGTTACCAGAAGCGGTGGTAGAATCCCCCAGCATATTCAACGTATCTGTGGTGCAGTTATCGTTAATAATTACCTGCATATCATTCTTGATCGAACCGATCAATACCCCACTCGGATTGTATTCTTCAATTAATACGCTCAATACAGATTTCAATGCTGGAGCAATCGGAGTGAACGAGATAACACCGCTACTTGGCTCTATGGTCAATGGGCTATCCACGGCATTGAATGGGTACTCTGCAGTGTATCCAGAAATGTAGGGCAAAATAGCCCCCCCAACCCCTTGCGCCTGAACCAATGAATATATCAGAGAGTCTCCATCAGGTTCTACCGCTCCCTGATTGAAGAAGAAGTCTCTGTTCGTGCAAAAAATGGCAACAGGTGGTTTGATAAAATCCGGGGAGTTGTTAGCCGGAGCGTCTACATTGTTGATGAGCGCCTCTACATAGATCCGCTCACCGGCATTAAGTATTACATCGTTTGCATTCCGTTGTCCTCCGGTGGTATATCCTATYATCCAGTCTGTGCACCTATCAGGTAAGGTCAATGTATCAACATATACAAACTCCTCWACTGAAAAAAGCCCGAGCGTCGCATTGCAGGTATCAACCCCGGAACAAGGTAAGGTGATAAAATTACCCGTGGCGACATTTCCGGTCGAATCCCCCGTAATAAGGTCTACTACGGATGTTCCTGATAATCCACAGGAAGCTGAACTGTATGTATAAAAATCTGTTGGTTGCGCCGGTGCCAATACGCTACAATCCCGATATATTCGAACGGTTACTACGTACGTAAAAGTGTCAATGCCTACGTAGGTAATGTTCACCGCTGCTAAATGAGTGGCATTGGCCCGCTGAAGTCCTATTGCGAAAAACAGGACACACAACATCAATACRAGAACGCGGATTCTCATCTCAAATGGGGTTCCCCCTGATTATAAAAAACGCTAATTTAGTCAATATGTTATACAATGCCTGCCCGTACCCCCCTATTTGTCCATGGGGAGATGTTAGTGCTACGCGTGTCCAACCACCGTTAAAGTCTTCATTTCTTTAACCGGCCCAGCTCTTTCATTTACCTGATTATGGCGTAAAAAAAACGTAATTTTGCACCTGCTTAAACCCCTCCTATTGGTAGGCGGCAGACTGGTTCCAAGATTTAGCGCATGCAAAACACTCGTAATTTCTGCATTATAGCACACATTGATCACGGCAAGAGCACCCTTGCTGATCGACTGCTAGAAGCTACCGGYACCATCACAGGCAAACAACTACAGGCCCAGACTTTGGATGATATGGAYCTGGAAAGAGAACGTGGCATTACCATCAAGAGCCATGCGATCCAGATGGATTATACCACAGATGGTGAGAAATACATATTAAACCTCATAGACACTCCAGGCCATGTCGACTTTTCCTACGAGGTATCCAGATCTATAGCAGCATGTGAAGGTGCACTCCTTATCGTGGATGCAACCCAGGGAATACAAGCCCAAACCATCTCCAACCTCTATCTCGCCCTGGAAAACGATTTAGAGATCATCCCAGTGATGAACAAAATGGATATGGGTGCCGCAAATCCTGAGGTTGTAAAGGAGCAGATCATTGATTTGATTGGATGCAAAGACGAAGATATCATTCCGGCTAGCGGCAAAACAGGAATGGGTGTGGATGACATTTTAGCCGCAATCATCGAAAGAGTTCCAGCTCCAACCGGTGATCCGACTGCCCCATTACAAGCGTTGGTTTTCGACTCTGTATTCAATTCCTTCAGAGGTATCGTGGCTTACTTCAAAGTAATGAATGGGGAAATCAGGAAGGGCGATCGCGTAAAATTCATTGCAACWAAGAGCGAATACAAAGCGGATGAGGTTGGTATCTTAAAACTGGAYCTRAAGGAAAAAGACGTTATYAGAGCAGGTGATGTTGGCTACATTATCTCYGGMATTAAGAAGGCRTCTGAAGTAAAAGTGGGCGATACGCTAACACATATTGACAACCCCTGTGAAGGGGCCATTAAAGGCTTTGARRATGTAAAACCGATGGTCTTTGCAGGYATCTATCCCGTGGAYACAGAAGATTATGAAGATCTTMGGGARGCCATGGAAAAGCTTCAGCTYAACGATGCYTCKATCTCTTATGAATTAGAGTCATCAGCAGCGCTTGGATTCGGKTTYAGAACCGGYTTCCTCGGKATGTTACACATGGAAATTGTRGTGGAAAGATTGGARCGTGAGTTTGATATMAGTGTCATCACAACGGTACCCAACGTTTCCTATATCGCCTATCTTCAAAAGGGAGACAAGGTTATTATCAACAACCCATCGGACCTTCCAGATCATTCGAAACTGGATTACATAGAAGAGCCCTTCATCAATGCGCAGATCATTACCCAATCTGGATACACGGGAGCGATCATGAATCTGTGTATCAAAAAAAGAGGCGAGCTAAAAAACCAAGTCTATTTAACCACCGATAGAGTGGAGCTGACCTTTGAAATGCCATTGTCTGAAATCGTATTTGATTTCTACGACAAGTTAAAGTCTGTTTCAAAAGGATATGCCTCCTTTGACTATCACCCGATCGACCACCGGCCGTCAACATTGGTCAAACTGGACATCCTTTTAAACAGTGAACCGGTAGATGCACTTTCTGCTTTGATCTTCAAAGACAACGCACGCACTTTGGGAGCGAAAATATGTGAGAAACTCAAGGACCTGATCCCTCAGCAGCAATTTACCATTGCGATTCAAGCAGCCATCGGAGCCAAGATTATCGCAAGAGAGACCATTCGAGCACTCCGAAAAGATGTTACGGCCAAGTGTTATGGTGGTGATATTACCAGAAAGCGCAAGCTGCTTGAGAAACAGAAAAAAGGAAAGAAAAAAATGAGGCAAGTCGGTAATGTTGAAGTTCCCCAAAAAGCATTTCTGGCAGTATTGAAGTTGGATTAATTTTTGCCTCCGCTGTAACATTTACACCATCCTGCCCGTCCCACTTATGAAATGGATGGACTGCCCCCGGTAAATGAATACACAAGAATACAATAGTTGCGTAGATCAGTACTCTGACAACCTTTTTCGATTTATCCTGAAAAACATCAAAGATAAAGAAAAGGCTGAGGATATTGTTCAGGATACCTACGAGAAGTTGTGGGTCAAAGTATCCGAAGTGTCCTTTGAGAAAGTCAAGTCGTATCTTTTCTCCACCGCGTACCACACCATGATTGACCTGATAAGAAGGGAGAAAAAGCAGGGAGACTTGAGTGAGGCCAATTTGTATGCACTCAGCCACACCGAACAGTATTCCGACTTACAGGAAATGCTGACAGAAGCCGTAAACAAGCTCCCTGAGGTACAGAAGTCTGTCATCCTACTACGCGATTATGAGGGCTGGTCCTATAAGGAAATTGCGGAGATCGTTTCACTGAACGAATCACAGGTTAAAGTATACATCTATCGGGCAAGGGTGTTTTTGAAGAATTATATCGGCAGCGTCAATGCTGTTATTTAATGTATGTTGATCAATAGCTGACATGAACATCAAACGAAGCAATTACGAGATCTTTTTTCTTGATTATGCAGAGGGCAACCTAAGCATTAATCAGATTGCTGAGCTCATGATCTTCCTCGAAGCCAATGCGGATTTAAAGGAGGAATTTGAAAGCTACGAACACATTACCCTCGCACCTCTTTCACAAGAATCTTATGAACATAAGAGCTCGCTTAAAAAACAGGAAGAGCGTTCTTCCATGCCTATCAACAAGGATAATTACGAAGAGTATTTACTTGCGGAACTGGAAGGCGATTTAAACAACACCGAACAAATAGTGCTCTCTCAATTCTTGAAAGAGCATCCGGCACTCAAGCAAGAACAAGTGGCTTTTGGGAAAACAGTCCTCATTCCTGACGACACCGTTATTTTTGAAAACAAAAGGTCTTTGAAGCGCGTACCATTTTTGAGATCCAGGTACAGGACCTTGTTATATTATTCCACCACTGCAGCGGCAATCCTGCTGTTCACAATTTTATTTACGAGAAACAGTGGTGTAAACGAGGTTCATTTGCATAAGAACATTACAGCAACCAATACCACTTCCGATCAACCTTTGGATGCCGTCGGTAACCACGATGTCAATGAGACCCGGTCCTCGGGCGTTACCGTGTACGATGACCCAAGTATCCAGACAAGTGTACCAACGCCTTCAGTGGAGAAACAACTGGTTGTGCAAACAGAACCCAGCTTTAATAGAATTGTTGACAAAGTAAGTTTTAATGTTGCGCCAAAGGAAACTGAAGCCCTTGTTCACGATATGGCAAACCCCAACAAAACAACGAACAATCAAACTGCTCCGTCCGACTCCATGGCTGCTGTTCATAGCAGTAACACAACTCATGATATGGCGATTAACCACGTTAACGCTCCTTCGCATAATGTGGATTCAACTGGGAAAGCAGTAAGCCTGAATGCGTCCGAGCACTCTTTAGCAGTGGCTGCGAACACGATGTCCAGCAGCCATCAACAACCTGTATCGATTAAAGAGTTCTTAATTCGTGGTTTAAAAAAGAAGGTCCTTAGGCAAAAGGCAATCGAAAATCAGAAAACCGGGTTGTCCATGGTTGATCTAACCGATGCGAGCATAAAAGGTTCCAACAAATTATTTGGGACCAACATGAACATGAATCGCAAGTRCAATGAGAAAGGTGRGCTCACAGCTTTTGCCTTTACAGCCGGAAGGTTTTCTATTTCACGCAGTAAATAGGCTTACCTATTCTCTAAYCAGAGCATTGAAAAATCTGAATCTCGTCTGTAACATTTGGATATAGCAATTCGTCCTACCAACAAACGAACACAAGACCAACANNNNGCTAATTAARAATCAKYATTATGAAACTAACGACMMTTACWGCTCTTATTTACTTCACCTTCACCCTTAACCTCTTTTCGCAGGTGGRCGTAGACGCTGACTTATCCCTAAMTGCTRCTGRGGAGGAARAAACAGGAGSGGATACTACCRTKATCAGCTTGGGYAAACACAATATTATRATTGTTGAAAATCCCGAWARTGAAGACAAGGAGAAGGATAAGTCWGTGCCCGCTAAAGACGATGATGACTTCAAAATTCRTTGGTCAGGTATAGATCTTGGCGTCAATGGCTATCTGAATAAGGATAACACTTTGTCAGTTCCCCAGAATTATGAGTTTTTACAACTGAACTACAGTAAGTCCCTCGCGGTTAGCCTGAACTTTTTAGAAAAGAACATTCGCTTATACCAAAACCACATTACCATTGCAACCGGTTTAGGTGTTGATTTCAATATGTACAGTTTCAAAAACAATACTACCCTGCGGTCCAACAATGACTCACTTTGGGCCGTTACGGATACGGTGGTTAACTTTCAAAAGAACAAGCTAAAAACGGTTCAGTTAAAGCTCCCATTAATGTTGGGTTTTAGCACCAACAAAGATTCCGACAAATCCTTTCATCTGGCTGCAGGTATTGTACTGGGTTATAAACTGGGATCCAAAACCAAGCAACTTTTTAAGCAGGATGGAGAGAAGCACAAACCAAAGGTGAAGGGAGATTTTCATATTGCACCATTCAACTACAATGCAACGGTAAGAATGGGGTATGGTAATTTCAAGGTGTATGCCAACTATGCCTTGTCTCCTCTCTTTGACAAAGGTAAAGGGCCAGAGTTATATCCGTTCTCAGTTGGAATCACTTTGTCGGATATATAATCCCTGCTTGCCCTCCGAAGCTTTGGCGAAGGAGGGCGTGGAGGCCTCCCTACGCTTCTCAAATATAGGGCTCTGTTATATGAATATGCCTTCCATTTGATCCTCAAAACCTCAACCTTCAAAAGGCCAGCTGCCCCAGTATAATTAGCCGTGTTGGAATATAAGTATGCTGCTGGTTTGGTTTCAATTTCTGCCCCACTCCTAATCTTCAATTTGATATCCAGTAGACATAAGTTGAGACAGTTATGTAAAAATAACTAATATTGAGAAGGCGCAATTATTGAAATACGGAAAGTGGCAATATGACAGCAAAATTGCGACGTAGCGAGGTCTCAAAAGAGGCCTCTGGCATATGAACATACACCAACGGTGCAGTTGTAAACAATTATGAAATATACCCTCGTAATTCTATTTTTAATATTCACAAAATCAATTTTTGCACAGACAGAAATTTGTATCCATTTGAATACTGATGAAAATGTAGAAGAAATAAGAATAGACGGGCAGAACACAAAAAAAGCATATACCGGTTCCTTGAATAATGGAATTGCTCAAATAACCATTCCCGCAAAAAGCTCCGACCAATATGAAATCTATGTGAATCAAAACCGAGTTCATGTTTGGTTTAACATCGGAAAAGTTGATGTTTACCTGGAACAGAGAAACCAGGAATTAAAAGTTACTAAAGTTGAGAACAGTCCTGTGTACCAACGACAGGAAAAGTACTTTGACAGTTACTTGAAATTCGTAAAAGACACAAGCACAAATGCCGACTTCATTAAAAAGGCCATATTGGAAAATGACCAGGATGCTTTTGTTTTAGTTCCTTTAAATCATCACCTAAAGCTCAATCAAAACGACAAGAATGAACTGGAATTTGTTAGCCGGTTTTTGGAAAAACAACCACAATCGACCAAAGAACACACCATTTACAAAATGATAGAAAACAGATTGAAAAAGTTAACAGAAGTCGAAAAGATAAACCTAAAAGAGTATCAACTGATAGATATAAACGGATCAAAAACGGATATTAAAACCGACTCAACTAGGAAATATACAGTTTTGGACTTTTGGTTTACAAGTTGTCCGCCTTGTATTAAAGACCACGATGAGATTTCAAAAAACCCGAATATGTTTTCTGATTTGAATGCAGAATTAATAGGACTATCGACAGACAACACGCAAGAAAAATGGATAAGTTACCTGAACAAGAAAAAGCTTGTGTGGACAAACTATCGAATTGATTTAAGTACGATAGGCAAAGATTTAGGAATTTGGTCATTCCCGACTTACATCATCCTTGACGAAAATGAAAATATTTTGGGCAATTACTCGAACATTCATGAAACCATTAGAGCGCTGAAAAAATAGTTATCTACCATCACTCCAACCCCAACTCAGGTGAGCGGAGGTAGTCCTACGGATATTTTTGGGTGTGTAAGCTGAACGCTGTCTAGTAGTCAAAATCGCTAATATTTAGAAGGAGCAATTATTGGAATACCGAAAGTATCAAGATGACAGCAAAAGGGTGACGTAGCGTGACCTTCCTCCTCTTTGAGCTTCGGCGGCTAATGACACTATGAAGAACGAAGGCTTTGATTTATGTTACGGCAAGATTAGCATTTAGCCTAGCTGAGGATTAAATTGCAACTCATTAAAGTAATTGGAAATGAACAAGGTTCTGGAAAAATATAAGAAGTTCTTTTATATAGCCTGCGGAAAACCTTCTAAATACTTTGATCGAGAAGAACAAGTGTCTAGAGGCTATGAGTTTCTGTGCATGGTACAGTGGGTGAATCTAATATCATTGGCATTTTTGATTAATGGTATTGTGCCTAATTCTGGCATTGATGAGTATTTCAGTTTTTTATCATTTGCTGCAGTATTGGGTTTTCCGCTAATTGTGAATTATTTTATTTTATTGAAACCTGGAAAGAGAAAAATTATAAAGGAGCTTGATAAATTTATTGCCTCCGGCCATTTAGGGTCTAGGAAAGCAGTATGGGTTTACGCAGCATTTACACTTCTATTCTTCGTTTTTTCAGCTTTGACTAATAGAATGTAGTTTGCGGATGAGTCTTGGTAAAGTATTTTTAAAGACTCAACGGTTATAAGAATTTAGCTATGAAAACTGTCCTTATACGCTCAATTATGGTTATGAGAAGTGTTTTTCATACATGTGGTCAGACCTTCTAAGAACCAGACATTCCTACCCGATGTGGACAAGATTAATAAAACGCCCGGCTCAGCATAGGGAGGCCTCCGCTCCCTTCATCGCATTGAGAGCTTCAGAGGAGRTAGGCGATACGTCCGAAATATTGAACCTTTTTAATCGTGAGATAGATGCGGTATAGTAATTTGACCGAATCGCTACTGATTCAGTATCTTCTCAACGTTAATACGTCCACTGTCATCAGTTACTTTAATTACGTAAATACCAGGTAAAAACGGGTTCATATCAAGTACAAATGGACTTGTTTTAATGTTCGCGACATGAATTATCATTTTACCAGTAAAGTCATACAATTTCAACCCCCAACTCCCCGCATATTTAGTATTGTCTATCCAGATCAAATCCTCTGTAGGATTTGGGTATATTCTGACATCTCCATCTTCCAATAATGCTGCTAATCCTGTTGTTAGAGATACGGTATCTGCGTTTGTTGCAACACAATCATTATTATCTATCACGGTGACCGTGTAACTCCCTGAACAAAGAGCCGTGGCAGTTTGAGTAGTTTGGCTAAGCGAGTCATCCCATAAAAAGGTGTAAGGAACTGTTCCTCCAGAGGCAGTTGCCGTGATGCTGCCATTGCAAGCCCCTCCGGTCGCATCCAGATGAGTACTCGAAATTAGCAAGGCGCTTGGCTCGGTAATGATTACAGAATCAGAAATATTTGTACAACCCAACGAATCCGTTATACTTACTGTATAGGTTCCAGGAGCCAGCCCAATAGCATTTATCGTATTTTGATTTGACGGGTCATCCCACATATAAGTAAGCGGAGGAGTTCCACCTGTTGAGGAAGATAGGGCAGATCCATCATTCCCCCCGTTACATGTTACATGACTGCTAGAAATGATTGACACGGTGGCACCACCAACATCATTAACACTGATTGACTGACTAACTGTACAACCATTGGAATCTGTCACCATAAAGTTATATACAGCGGCAGCCAACCCAGACGCCAGGGCAGTAGTCTGAGTCGCTGGATCATCCCATAAATAGGAAAGTGGCGCTACACCCCCTGACACGGTTGCCGATGCTGAACCATTGTTTGCACCACAAGTTGAACTCGTTGAGAACAAGGTAAGCGTTAGGGGTGGTGGTTCATTGACAGTAACCGTAGCACTAGACAAACAGCCAGCAGTATCACTAACGGATACGGTATAGATGCCGGCAATCAATCCGGTAGCAGAGGGATTGGTTTGAGCGCTTAGATCATCCCATAAATAAGCATACGGAGCAGTACCTCCTGTTACCGCTGCCGTGGCCAAACCATCGTTGCCCCCATTACAGCTTACATCTATACTAGAAGTGATCGTTACGGAAGAAGGGACTCCTGTATTATTAACAGAATCAGTAGCATTGCTAACACAACCGCCAGCATCGGTTACAACTACGGTATAGAAACCAGCAGCTAATCCGGTGGCCGTTGGAGTTGTTTGAGCTGTTGGATCATCCCATAAATAGATAAGTGGCGCTACACCCCCTGATACGGTTGCCGATGCTGAACCATTGTTTGCACCGCATGAAGAACTCGTTGATGAGATGACCACAATCATATCAGGATCTACGCCAATAGTTACAGCAATTGAACTGATGCATCCATTGTCATCGGTCAAAGTGACAGCATAAGACCCAGCGCACAATCCGGTGGCCAGGGCATTGGTTTGCGAAGCAGGGTCATCCCATAAATAAAGATAAGGAGCCGTGCCGCCTGTGATTGCGGCCATTGCTGTACCATTACA
>JAESRW010000038.1 GCA_016764395.1 Flavobacteriales bacterium | reverse complement strand
CCGTTACCCGAGGCGTCATCCATGTTTATGGTTATGTCCAATATTTTGAAACTGCTAATCCCTACACATGAGAAAGCCACYAGTCTGGCTGGGTTGCTTTGAATGTTGGYCGTATCCCGGTGAAARATAGARGGAGTGGCATTGCTCTTCACCCAGGTGCTGGCATCAAAGCCRCCTTCCATGGTAATATTGCCAATCATGKWGAATGCTGATGAGAGGGTGTAGGTGCCGGARCTAAGCCGCACGATRTTGTCTGTGGTATTGGTGAGGGTCAATCCGTAAGCGAGGTTCGCAGGGGTTGCTTTAGTTCCGGCTAYTCCGCTGCTKGCTCCYGTTGGCGTGACGTAAACATACCCGCACTCTTGGGCCAWTGMGGAGGYGGASAACAATRYWATGCAAGYCAGAGCCAACAAAAAAGTYACTTTTTGYGRYATGAACAAAGGGAGAATGTCCTTGAGGATCAGCTTCACCTAAAATTGTCTTTGSTGTGAGAAGRGYAATGCGTGTAAGCAATATTAAAAAAAATGAMGCACAAATAAAAAGTTATGCATGCATAATTAATGACGTGTAAGACCCCTGATTGGTTGCCTTAGGAAAGCAAATTATTTTATTTGACCGATCGGCTGTCTTTCCAGACCAGTTTTTTACCGGTGGCTGCACTGCGGAAGTCGTTACATTTTCCGTCCCCTTTGCCCGTAATTCCGCCATGGGGATGGCAGATGACTTCACATTTCAAGTTATAGACGGGGTTAAAGTTGTCGCAGCAAGGAGCGGGAACCAAGTAGACGATCGAACCTTTGTAGGTGTATTCCCAGATGGAAGAAGCGGGTAATTGAGGTGATTGTTCAAGGAGCTGCGCTTTCAACGTCTCGAGACAGCTATCCGATTTTACACTATCAGACTTGTCTTGATTGCAAGTAGATGCCAGGGCAGTTATGACTGCAAATACTACAATGCTTAGTTTAATCATCGTGCAACTTAATATTTCCAGGCGATTAATGCATCCACTTCATCCCTGGAAAGTGGCGTTTTTGTCTGAACGGTCGTAGTTAAAATTTTGTCGGTGAAGAATTCGATAGCGGGCTGTACCCAGCCTTGTGTTTTTTCGTTAAGTTGTTGATGCAGCACAGAGAGCTTGTACATCAACGTGAGCTTCTCGAAAACCGGCTTGGCTGTGCTCTCCATTTTATCCTGTTCCATTGATTGAAAGTTAGCCAGAATGCTGTAGAGCTGGTCCAGGACAGAGAGTAGCTCATCGCAATTATCTGTGTCATTTAAAGAGGCCACAATTTCGGTGCGGATAATCTCCAGCCCATTCGACTTTTTAGACGCTCTCAACATATCCAGGATCATAATATTCCCCGCTCCTTCCCAGATGGGGTTCACCATTAAATCGCGAATGATTTTGGGCATCACCAAATCCTCGATATATCCCACTCCACCCATAAGCTCCATCCCTTCCCGGGCAATGTACACACCTTCCTCGGATATGGATTTTTTAATCATAGGAGTCAATAACCGCAGCAGATGTTCGGCATTTGTATCGCCGTTTTCAGCATTGTCCAGCGCTCTTATCGTTCGCCAAACCATATAGAAATTGGCAACATACATACTTCCGATTTCCCTGAACTTTTCTCTGACCAGTGCGTGCTCCATGGTAGGTTTGCCAAAGGATTGCCTGTGGTTGATAAATTGATAGGCTTCAATGATGGCCCGCCGGGATCCCGCAAGACTGCCCATAGCCGTATAGATTCGCGAGAGGTTGACCATGTCTGCCATAACAGTAAACCCCTGAAATTCTGCTCCAATTAATTTCCCCACGGTATTCGTTAGAATGCACTCAGCACTGGCCATGGACCGCACCCCTAATTTATCCTTGAGCCGGATAATTTCAATGGGGTTTTTCGTGCCATCTTCCAGATATTTCTCAACGAGAAAAATAGAGATGCCTCTAATTCCGGGGACGTTCTGATCCGTTCTTGCAAGTACGAAAATGATGTCCCCATTGACATTGCTGCAAAACCACTTTTCGCCGTTAAGGTGGTACATTCCATTCCCAATTGGTGTGGCTGAAACAAGATTGGCCCCGACATCCGACCCACCCGTTTTTTCTGTAAGAAACATGGCCCCAGTCATCAGCTCATTCACATTTTTGGTGTAGATGTGTGGCATGAGCCTTTCCTTGTCTTCTGGAGCGCAATGCAGATCAATAAGTCTGGCTACGCCGTCCGTCATACACAGCGGGCAATATTGGCCCATTTCACTCATACAGTACAGAAATCCGGAGGCGAAGCCCATTCGGTTTCGTTCGGTGATGAATTGTTCCCTCAGTTTGGGTTCCCATTTAACACGAAACATCTCACTCTCAACAGCAATCTCTAATAATTCCCAATAGGCGGGGTGAAATTTAATTTCGTTAATGTCTTCTCCCAGGCCATTGCGTTTCACCAGTTCAGGGCCATTCTTGTCCGCGTCTAGTGAAAGTGGGTTCATGCGACCAGCGGCATTCTTTCCCAGCGCACTTAACGTTTCACCCACGTGATGATTTGCAGACTTGGATAATTCTTCAGACAGCATCTCCTGAAAAATAAGGTCGCTTTCAAAAAAGTCCTTACTCACTCGAGCTCCTGCATCAAGCACTCGGTTCACTCTTGACTTTACCTTGGGTTTGACTGTTTCTGACATAGACATAGTGGCTGTTATGCAATGGTGAGGGCAGGAATTTTCTCAAGCCCGATCTTTATTCGCTTAAGCGCTTCTTCTTTTCCAATAACTGAGATCACATCAATAATCGAAGGGCCCGAGGTGACTCCGGCAATGAGGATGCGCAGAATGGGCATTAACTGTCCCATTGACAGGTCGTTGTCCTGTAAGTAGGATTTGAATAGCGCATCAATGTTTTCTGAGCTGAAATCATCTAAAGAGGATAGGATGTCACGGAATCCTTCAATCATCGCAGGGGTGTTTTCCTTCCACTTTTTCGCGAGCATTTTTTGGTCATAATTTTCCGGAGGATTGAAAAAATACGTGCCCTCTAGCATGTCAGGAATGAATGTGGCACGTTCTTTCATAAGATGACAAACTTGCGCTACGTACTCCAGATCAGCCTCAACACCTGACGCTTTCAGAAGGGGTGTTAATAGGCTGGCCAGCTCTGAGTTTGATTTTGATCGCAGGTAGTGCTGGTTGTACCAATGGGCTTTTTCCAGGTCAAATTTAGCGCCTGCTTTTCCCACCCGTTCCAAGGTAAATGTGTCAGTCAGCTCTTGTAAAGAGAACAATTCTTCTGTTGTTCCTGGATTCCATCCTAAAAATGACAGCATGTTGATAAAGGCAGGAGCAAAGTATCCCCGTTCTCTATATCCGGATGATTGCTCTCCGCTTTGAGGGTCCGTCCAGTCCAATGGGAATACTGGAAAACCAAGTCGATCTCCGTCTCTCTTGCTAAGTTTTCCATTCCCATCTGGCCTGAGCAATAAAGGCAAATGGGCAAATTGTGGCATGCTGTCTTCCCATCCCAAATATTGATACAGCAATACATGAATCGGAGTTGAGGGCAACCACTCTTCTCCTCTAATAACATGGGTGATTTCCATTAAGTAATCATCAACTACGTTGGCAAGGTGATAGGTCGGCATACCATCGGCTTTGAACAATACCTTATCATCTACCTTCGAGGAATGCACCACTACCCATCCTCTAATGATATCCTGAACTCTGATTTCTTCCTTTCTCGGCACCTTAATTCTGATCACATAAGGCTCCCCGCTCTCAAGGCGTCTGGTCACCTCGTCCTCTGACAGGGTAAGTGAGTTTTTCATCGTCGATCGGGTAACCGCATTGTATTGTGGAACGGCTACTTTTGCAGCCTTTAATCGTTCCCTCATGTCCTCTAACTCTTCCGGGGTATCGAAAGCATAGTAGGCGAAGCCATCTTTCACTAACTGCTCAGCATATTCCCTGTACATGGTTTTACGCTCAGATTGCCGATAAGGGCCATAATTACCTCCGACATGTGGGCCTTCGTCAAACTTTAAACCGCACCATTCAAGGGCTTCAACAATGTACTCTTCAGCACCCTTAACATACCGTTTTTGGTCGGTATCTTCTATGCGAAGAATAAAGTCACCCCCTTTACTTTTGGCAAACAAATAATTGTACAAGGCTGTTCTAACGCCTCCCATATGCAAAGGCCCAGTAGGGCTCGGTGCAAATCGTACTCTGGTCTTTTTTTCAGACATGGTTCAAGATTTGTGGACTGTCAAAGATAAATCTATTATCTATATATGGGAGATGCAGCCTGCTTTAAAAATTGATAAAATGTATAACTTTACTGAGGTATTACCGTTATTATCAAGGAGGCCCTGCCAAATAATTTAAATCAACATGAGCGAAAGCGAAAGAAGCTACCAGGACCTACTGAGGAAATTGGATGAGTTCATCAGAAGGTACTACAAAAATCAACTGATCCGTGGCGGATTATATGCTGTTGGCATCCTTATGCTATTCTTTTTAGGGGTTACTACGGCAGAATATCTTGGCGAATTCTCTATCACGGTTAGAACGATTTTATTCTATGGGTTTTTAGCAGGAACAGGACTGGTATTGACCAAGTTCATTGCCATTCCACTGGTTAAGCTTTACAGCTTGGGAAATCGGTTGAGCTATGAAGAGGCCGCTGCAATTATTGGATCTCATTTTCAGGATGTCAAAGACAAATTGACCAATCTGTTACAGCTTAGCAGGGAAACTGGGCGCCTTGATCAGGAGGGAGCGTCATTGTTGGAGGCTAGCATCATGCAGAAAACAAAGGAGTTAAACCCCATACCCTTCTCTTCTGCCATTGATCTGACTCAGAACAAAAAGTATGTCAAATACGCGCTGTTCCCGGTGATATTTGTTGGATTGATTGCATTTTTATATCCTGCATTGGTTCAGGAAAGCACAGCCAGATTGGTACACCATCGGACATTTTTTGAGCCGATCATCCCATTCGAATTTATTATTGAGAACGACAATCTTGAGGCGGTTCAGCAGGAGAACTACGCGTTGTCAGTGAGAATGAGAGGTGAGGAGCTGCCCAATGATGTTTATATTGAATTCGATGGCAGCAATTATCGTTTGGATAAATCTGGTAAGATAAATTTCAAGTATCTCTTTCGCAACATCCAAAAAGCGAAAACCTTTCGCCTAATTGCCAATGGGTTTTACTCTCGAGAGTATGAATTGAAGGTGATGCCAAAGCCACTGATTATGGATTTTGAAGCGGCCTTGTTGTTTCCGGCTTATACCAAGAGATCTGCGGAGCATCTGAACAACACCGGGGATATGATTATTCCCGAGGGTACCAAGGTGGCATGGACTTTTAACACGGTTAACACGGATATGGTCACGTTACATTTCACCAATATGAAGGATGACCGTCCTACAGAGGCAGAGAGAGACGCAGCCAACCGCTATTCCTTCTCGAATAGATTTTTCAAGAATGGATCCTACACGATAAAAACGAGAAACCAATTTGTGAAAGATCGGGATTCCATTACCTACTGGATCAATGTTGTACCTGATCTTTTTCCCTCTATTAAGGTGGACGAACAGGTAGACTCCAACAATTCGAAACGGCTCTATTTCGCTGGTTTGGTTAAGGATGATTATGGATTTGAACAATTGACATTCAATTATACAAAAACAGGCACAGACGGAACTGCTGACTTAATTTCGCTGCCGGTTACGATTGCAAGAGGCATTAGCCAGGCGCAATTTTTCCATTTTTGGGATCTGAATGAAATCGAAATCAATGCGGGTGATGAAATAGCGTATTATTTTGAAATCTGGGACAATGACGGAGTCAATGGCAGTAAAGCCACGAAGTCCGATAGACGGGTTTACAAGGCGCCTAGCTTAAAAGAGATTTCGGATAAAACTGATAAGAACAACGATAAAATTAAAGAGGATATAGAAAAGAGCACACTGCTTGCCAGGAAGCTGCAAAGGGATTTAAAAGACCTCAACAAGAAAATGCTGGATAAGAAAACGCTGACTTGGGAGGAAAAACAAAAAATGAAAGAGCTGCTTGAATCTCAGAAGGAGCTGCAGAAAAGTATTCAAGACATCAAAAAGAACGTATCCAAAAATTTCACCGAACAATCTGAGTATGTGCAGATGGATGAGAAACTATTGGAAAAGCAGAAGCAGCTGGAAGAGCTGTTTGAAAAAGTCATGACCGATGAAATGAAAGAGCTCTTTAAAGAGATGGAAAAATTGATGGAGAAGATGGACAAGAGCAAGATCCAGGAGATGATGGAGAAAATGAAGCTGGATAACAAGGACATTGAAAAGGAGCTAGACAGAAGCCTGGAAATATTCAAGCAGTTGGAGGTTGAACAAAAGCTGGATAATGTGATTAAAAAGCTCGATGAATTAAAGAAGCAGCAGGATGAGTTGAACAAAGAAAGCAAGGAAAAGGGCGCAGATGCAGAGGAGTTAAAAAAGAAACAAGATGAGCTGAACAAAAAATTTGAGGACCTTAAAAAGGACTTGAAAGAGATGAAGGACCTGAACAAGGAATTGGAGAATCCGAACCATATGGATGACACCAAGAAGGAAGAGGAGCAAATTTCGGAGGACATGAAGGAAAGTTCGGAAGAGCTGGGTAAAGGAAAGAAAAGCAAGTCTTCAGAATCGCAAGAAGATGCTTCTGAGGGAATGGAGGAGCTGGGTAAGAAGTTGCAGGAAATGCAAGCCGAAATGGAGGCTGGTGCAGACGCCGAAGATTTGGATGATCTAAGAGATTTACTGGAGAATTTGGTCAAGCTGTCATTTGACCAGGAAGAGCTCATGTCGGACTTCAAGGGCACCAATCAAAAGAGCCCTGAATATGTGAAACACACGCAGACCCAGAAGAAAATTAAGGATGACGCGAAGATGATTGAGGATTCCCTATTCGCACTAAGCAAAAGAGTCGTTGAGATTGAGCCGTTTGTAAATCGTGAGATTGCAGCAATCAATGAGAATATGGCCAAGGCCATTCAATTCATGGCAGACAGAAAGACCAATGAATCCACCTCCAGGCAACAATACGTAATGACCTCGGTCAATAACCTGGCGCTTCTGTTGAGTGAGGTTGTTGAGCAAATGCAAGAACAAATGGCGAGCCAGAAGAAGGGTGAATCAAGTTGTAAAAAATCGGGATGTAAGAAGCCTGGATGTAAAAAGCCTGGGCACGGAAAGCCTTCGATGTCATCGATGAAAGGGATGCAACAACAGCTCAATAAGCAGATTCAGGGAATGAAGAAAGGGATGATGCCCGGTAGCAAGCCCGGCAATGGGATGAGCAAGCAGTTGGCCAAAATGGCAGCTGAGCAGGAGATGATCAGGAACCAGTTGGAGCAAATGAACAATGAAATGAATAAAGATGGTACCGGTGGCATGGGTAATTTGGAAAAGCTTGCAAAAATGATGGAGCAAACCGAAACTGATCTGGTTAATAGACGTATAACTCAAGAGACCGTTAATCGCCAAAAGGAGATCATGTCCAGGTTGCTAAAGGCTGAGAAAGCGGAGCGGGAGCGTGAGATGGACAATAAGAGAAAGTCTACAGAGGCGAAAAATGAAAATTTTGGTAACCCTACAGAGTTTTTTGAGTATAATATGCTGAAAAAAAGAGAAACGGAACTTTTGAGGACCGTTCCTGTGGACCTAAAGCCATATTACAAGAACAAGGTTAATGAGTATTTTAATACGTTCAAAAATTGAGATATGTTGGTAAGAGAACCTAATACTGCAAGTACTTCTGCAATGAAAAAATCGATTAACTTTTCCTCTGTTCCCGAAAATCTTGCCTTGGTAGAAAAGATGGTAGATGAGATCTGTAATGACTACAGCATTAATGAAGATTATTACGGAAATATATTGATCTCCATAACTGAGGCGGTGAACAACGCTATTCAACACGGTAATAAATATGATCCGGGCAAGCAAGTACAGGTTGAATTTGATGCTGACAATGATTTGGAGTATCTGTGCTTCAGGATCAGTGACGAAGGAGAGGGTTTTGACGTTTCCAATCTTTCGGACCCTACAGAGCCGGCTAATCTTGAGAAGTTAAATGGCCGGGGTATTTTTTTAATGAAAAATCTCGCGGACAATGTTGGGTTTTCACACGACGGCAGTGAGGTAGAGCTTAACTTTAAGCTGTCCATAAACTGATTCACGCCTTTCTTCTGGTTTTCATTTCAACCGCTCCCTAAGTGCGACAAGCGGATATTTTTCTATTTAAAGAGGGCATTAAGTTTAGGCTTCCCAATGTAGGTGGCCTGCAAGAGTGGATAAGATATGTGGTAAAAAAGGAGGGGAGACAGCTAGGCACCCTGACGTATATCTATTGCAACGACAATTACCTTCGCGAGGTAAATGTTAAGTATTTGAGCATCAATGGAATAACAGATGTGATCGCGTTTGGTTATGATGAAACATCTCACATTTCTGGGGATATTTTCATCAGCATAGACAGGGTCCGGGAGAATGCGGCCTATTATAAAGTCTCTTTTCATCATGAACTTAAAAGGGTTATGGTGCATGGCCTATTGCACCTGTTGGGGTACCGCGATAAGAAGGAGCGTAATAAGCTTGAAATGACCGAACGGGAGGATTTATATTTATCTTTGTACCCCCTTTAACTTAAACGTTCCACGTGGAACGTGCTTAATAAAATGTAATTGTGTTTGATAAATACGACGTTGTTGTTGTAGGTGGTGGGCATGCTGGATGTGAAGCTGCTGCCGCGGCGGCCAATCTCGGCTCGAAGGTCCTGCTTGTAACCATGGACCTGGCAAGGATCGCACAGATGTCATGTAATCCTGCAATGGGTGGGGTGGCCAAAGGTCAAATAGTTCGTGAGATTGACGCTTTGGGCGGATATTCCGGAATTGTCTCGGATCGATCTATGATCCAGTTTCGGATGCTCAACCTTTCCAAAGGGCCTGCCATGTGGAGTCCACGTACGCAAAATGACAGAATGTTGTTTGCGGCTGAATGGCGTGCCGTCTTGGAGCAAAATGAATTGGTAGATTTTTGGCAAGATACCGTAGTGGGACTGAAGGTTAAAAACGGGAAGGTGCTTGGTGTGGTTACGGGCATGGGAGTCGAAATATCCGCTAGAGCAGTTGTGCTAACCAATGGCACTTTTTTGAATGGCTTGATTCACATCGGAGAGAAAAACTTCGGCGGTGGAAGATCCGGCGAGAAATCGTCAACAGGTATTACGGAACAGTTGGTGGAACTCGGCTTCAGCAGTGGCCGCATGAAAACGGGTACACCACCAAGAGTGGACGGGAGATCGCTGGATTACGCAGTGATGGAAGAGCAGGCTGGTGATGTAAATCCAGGCAAGTTTTCGTACAGCGATACAGCGCCGCTGAGTGAGCAGCGCAGTTGTCACATCACCTATACCAATGAACAAACGCATGATATTCTAAGAGGTGGATTCGAAAAATCACCCATGTTTGCGGGAAGAATTGAAGGGAAAGGCCCGAGATATTGTCCTTCCATTGAAGATAAGATAGAGCGATTTGCTGAGAGAAACAGGCACCAGCTCTTTGTTGAGCCAGAAGGTTGGAACACGGTTGAAACGTATATCAATGGCTTTTCTACGTCACTGCCAGAAGATGTGCAGATTGAGGCGATGAGGACCATCCCTGGGTTCAAGAATGTGAAGATGTTTCGTCCTGGTTATGCAATTGAATACGATTTTTTCCCGCCCGACCAACTTACTTTGACCTTGGAAACGAAGAATATCGAACACCTGTACTTCGCGGGTCAGATAAATGGTACTACGGGATATGAGGAAGCAGGCTGCCAGGGGTTGATGGCAGGGATCAATGCTCATCTCAAGTTAAATGACAGAGAACCGTTTGTTTTAGGTAGAGCAGAGGCCTATATCGGGGTGCTGATAGATGATCTAGTTACCAAAGGTACCGATGAGCCATACAGGATGTTTACGTCCCGTGCGGAGTACCGTATACTCTTAAGGCAAGATAATGCAGACCTTAGACTAACGCCGAAAGCACACGAACTGGGGCTTGCTTCGGATGATCGCATGAAGCGGGTAGAGAAAAAGCGCAATGTCACCCAATCAGTGATCGATTATTTTAAGAAAACAAGTGTAGCTCCGGAGGAAATCAATACAATTTTGGACAACTCGGGGACTGCTCCGATAAAGCAAAAGATGAAACTCTACAATATCCTGACGCGTCCACAAGTGGCTTTTGAATCACTAAGGGAAGGCGTGGCAGGTATAGATACATTCGTCAATGGATTAGGCGAGGTTGCGGAAGAAGGTGCGGAGCAGGCGGTCATTCAAATGAAGTATTCTGGGTATATTGACAAGGAGCATGAGATGGTTCAAAAAATGTCAAGACTGGAGAATATCAAGCTGCACAGTGATTTTGAATATGCTCGGCTGACTTCTCTGTCTTCTGAGGCAAGGGAGAAGCTGGCAGCCATAAAACCAGAAACAATTGGCCAGGCTTCAAGAATCAGCGGGGTGTCACCTTCTGATATTTCTGTGTTGATGATCTACCTGGGGAGGTAGCTCGTGTTTCACGTGGAACATCTTGAATTGTGGTTTAAAGAGTGCTGAAGGTTTGAGTGCACTATTGTAAAGTTGGCTCAGCTACAAGTCCAAGTACTTCCTAATGCAAAACTGATTGATAGGGTCTGTGCACATCTCCCATGATGCAGTTCGGATTCCGTTTTAATCGCCTAAAGTGAACGTAGGCTCCAGGAAAGTCTGGTCTCCCGTTATCGTATTTATCTCAACTGGGAATGGCTTTTCAAAGGTTATCACCTTATCAATTTTACTGTTTCGGAAACCCGAAATCTCCAGCCCGACCACTTCTTTGAACCGTGTTATCACCCTTACCCTAGTTTCGGGGCAATAGTAACCATCTCTATATTCATCGGTCATAGCTTCTTTTTCTATGACCGAATTCAGGTTAGGAGAGCTCATAGTCGTCTCTAATATATGCTCAGGAGATGTAGCAAAGGTTATCTTAAATTCTTCCTTGTGATCCTCTATGTAATACCAACAGTTGAACTCTGTCGTATGCGGTTTTCTGATAAATAATAAGAGTCCAACGGAAAGAAAAAGAAGAAAGGAGACACCGAATAGTCTATAATTGAAAGGAACGTTTTTTTCGTCTTGTTTTGCTTTGTAGATCAGCGCACAAAAGAGAAAAGCTAATAATATAGGAATTGAAACCAATACCCACCTTCCTGAACTTTAAAAGTCATATAGGATTAGATAGCTGGCATGTTCGAAATTCCTCAATAACCAAGCGACTGACACTATGAAAATTATTATCCATCCTATTTTTCTGTTCAGGAGAGAAGCGACAAGACCTATGCATGTTCCCGTTGTTAACGAGATCGTATAAAATCCCGGTCCATAAGTATAAAGGCTTACGAAGAGTATGAATAATCTATAGAGAAAAGGCAGAAAGATCAGTATTGGGATTGCGTATTTCAAATTAGTCTGGATGCTGTGCTTTTTCAATCATTAACTTTTGCTGTACCATCCAGAAAGTCAAAACCGTCAGTCATTTCATTTGTCCCGACTATTCTTGTTATATATGTAACCTTGTCAAACACAAATTTGACAGAATACGATCCAGCTCCATCCGAGCCTGAAATATAGATAAACAAGTTTTTATTGTCTTTGCTCAAATAGGCTTCGACCAAGATAAGTTTACCGCAAAGATGGGACTCATAAAATGTTGAGAAGGCTGTATCAGGGATAGCTAAACTTTTTCTATTCCAAATAACGCTCATGGATTTAATTTCAGACTTAGGTATTGTCGCATCTATGCCGTAGCTGTATCTACCGTCAATTATATTCTTAACCTTGAGATAGTCAACACGCTTTTGTCCGTGTATATGTTTGTATACTGTGTCTGCAAGCTCAAGGATGTGCTGAGAACGGCTAAAAACTCCTTTCTCTATTGCAATTTCAATTTTGTCCTTGGTCTTAGAGGTGAATATGAAAGTTAACATGTTGTCGGTGCAATCATATCCGGTAACCTTTTCCAATTGATTCCTGTCTGCGATATAGATACTATCAGAAGGGTCTATAAGTGATTCAATAAGTTCTTCGTGCATAACGTTGCTCCAATCCTGCCCAAGGGAGGTTAAGGACGACAAGGTGATGGTCAATAATGATAGTAGTATTTTTGAATTTCGCATAACTGATAGTATCTGGGGAGACACACAACATTTGTTCCTTGTCATAAAACACATTAAAGATTTGGGTTACATCTGGTTAAAGGTAATTGATTTTTGAAATAATGCCTGGTCGACTAGCTAGGGAGTATTTATAAAAGCTAAAGAGATCAAAAGCATTAAAGGCTTCCTCTTATCGTCGCGTATACTGACTCAAGAAATAGTTATTGAAGGATTTGCGCTGTATAGGTACCTGTATAAACAGGCTGTAACGTTTGGATAAACAAGGTATTAAGGTTGTATTCAGGGTAAAAAAGGAAGCGTAACAGTCAGAACCACAGGCTATTGCGATATTCGGTTGGACTACGAGCCCAGAAGTGTCGGCGCATCTATTTCTTCCAGGCAAAACTGTGGTTAAAAGGTTTTGTAAGGGTCGGAACGACAGCTCATTAAGCATATTTTACATAAATTAGGAGGCGGATTTGTTTGCAGAGAAATATGCCAATCCCCGAACTCGTGATTGATTGCTCTTCATATTGCCAATGAAAAATATAATCTGCCTACCTGCCTCCATCTGCATCTTGGCCTTGCTTCTCAATGGATGCGATATTCCCGGAATACTCGTGATTAAAAACAAATCTGGCGGAGCTGCCATGTATAGAAGTATGAATACCGTGGAGATGGCGCTGCAACCATAGAAATTGAATTGGGTACCACGAAAGACGAAAAGACAGGATTTGTCCCTTTTGGTTTTGGACAGTTCTGGGCTGACTACCGGATTACAGAATGCGTACGCGGGATATCTAAGATTGAAATAATCACGGTAAGTGATACGCTCATTCTTGAGGATAAAACGGAAATGTTCAACTACTTCAAAAAGCGAAGGAGGGGCATATTCAAGCGAATGATAAAAATAGAGATCAAGTAACTATGCCAGGATGGCTAAGAAATAACGGTCCCGTATGTATTGAATTAATCCTTTAAGCAGCATACCTTGTTTTGGGCAACCAGTAGGGGTTCTCTGTGTTCAACATCCTGAAACAAAGACATATATCGTCCGTCAATCGCGTATATTAGTGGTCTGAAATGGGTTGTTCCCAATTGATCAAATTACTGTTTATATACAGGCTCCGCGATGAACAAAATGAAATTAAAGATCACTATAGCATCCGGAATTCTTTTACTGTGCATGTTCTTCACTCCGCAGGTAGCTGCCCAGCAAGATGCACCGAGCGACGCTAAGCTTTGGATCGGTATTTCAATTGAGCCTAAACTGGCATATCGGTATTCGGAATTTCGTCTTGATCCCAGCGACCTTAACTACGACATCAATAAATGGTTCTATGGCGAATTAAACCGCCTTGAAAGCCCCAAAATAGCCATGGATTATTTCCTTACAGTTCAATATCAATGGACTTCAAAATTTACCTTGATAAGTGGAATTGGGATGTTGAATAAAGGTGAGAAACAGGAGTATAAGGAAATTGTAAATGCGGATACAACTACCTACCAATTGCACAATAGCTATAACTATCTGGGCCTACCAATAATTGCGAGATACCGGGTGTTTGGCGATAGGCTATCCTTGAATTTGGTTGGGGGATTAATGGTCAACTATTTTCTGCAGAAAATAGGACGATTTGTCCCTTACTTAGATGATTATATTGATATTGGATTCGGCAAGGTTAAAAGAATTAAGAAGATTGATTTTGCTTCTGTTCCATCCTGGAACTTTGATTTCATCGGGGGGATAGACCTCACCTATCTCATAGGAGACAGATACCAGGTTAGTGTTTCGCCACGATACAAACAGGAATTGCTGGAGATCGCATTCGTTGAAAATGGTGTTTATGAAACCCATTATTCACTGGGTTTGCACCTTACGCTTTCTACAAATTTATAGAGACTCCTGATGCAGATAAATAATGCGCACATATTAATTTAATGACACTTGATCCATCTCTTTCTAGTTGGAGCCGCAAAAAAGACAAAGAAGTTCTGCCGACATCAGTCACATTACGCTGTACCATGTGATGGCTTCAATTGGGTGCTTGACCACCTAGCTGATTTGGGCTCGGCACCCCTTATCTTATCAGGAAATACAACGGAGGAGCATTTATTTTCACCCCTCGTGATGATTTTGCCCTAATGTTTTCAAAGCTCAGTCCTTTACCTCTTTTTAAACCACCGATCAGAGATTTCATTTCAGGAGTAAGTTCATTGGAGTTGCTGAACAGAACGCGTTCCTTTCCCAGGTTTACAATGCGCATTGAAAACGCGGTCACTTTGAATTCATCTTCTTTTGGAATTACTTTAAGATACTTGGACTGTTGAAGTTTTGATTTAGAAACGATCCCGCCGGAAGAGCTCCCTACGAATTCAGAAAGGACTGGATATGTTTTCTTGCGATGGGATATGGAGTCTTTGGAAATGGTAATAGCAATTGAATTGACCATCATTGTGCTGCTATCTTGTAATAGTAGCTTGATGTTCCGGAATAGGAGCAGAGATCCGATTGGTTGCCTTGTTATTACGTCCAGCATACCGGGTGTAAAAAGAGAGTCTTTACTCGTATGAGTAGAATACATGCCGTCATGATGGTCAAATGATATTTCAAAACCTATTATTTGGGCATATTTGGGGGGTGTTAAGGTAATCGCACCCTCCTTTATTAGTTGGCTATTTGATAGCTTCCCTTCAAAAGTTCCTCCGATAGTAGCAACATGAATTCCCGAATAGGCTCCTTTGGTTACCCTAATTGTTCCACTACTATTACGCTGTGCGTAGAGATTCAGCGAAACGAAGAGTATCAGCAATGAGAGTGAAACAGTCTTCCCCATAATTACAAAGCCGCTTAATCCGCGCTAAAAGGGCAATGTATGTGACCGATCGTCAGTAGATTAAAGATGAATTGGGCCAATCAACCTATCCCTAAGTACACCCGGAGGGATTCGAACCCCCAACCCTCTGATCCGAAGTCAGATATTCTATCCAGTTGAACTACGGGTGCATTTGGTAGAACCGAATCATTA
>JAESRW010000212.1 GCA_016764395.1 Flavobacteriales bacterium | reverse complement strand
CCGTTCATTATCATCAGCACGGAAGTAAAGCATATACATTCCCGTAGACAAGTTTCTAGCGCTCAGTTCAAGGGTTTCATGATGAGAGCCACCTATCCTTTGTCCCGATGCCTCCGTGAAATCAGCCACTTTCACGCCGAACATAGAGTACAAACTTATTTCGACATCCATTGTCTTGTCCAGATCGTAATCAATATTTAACCGATCCGTTACCATGGTGGGGTATGCCGAAAAAGAATATCCTCCGGTCGGATCAAATACACTTACAACTGCAGTAAAAACGGCGACTAAGGTATCAGCTTGCGTGAGTGTCATACGTGCATCCGCCGTTCCAACAGAAGGGGAAATTACATTTCCCGATTTAGTCTCCCACCTGATAAACGAATTGGAACCAGCAGGCACACCGACAATCAAATTATCCATGTTGCCATAATAATTACCCGTCCATGGAAAGTTTTTGACTTTGATTGTATTTAGGTTTATTGTTCCAGCTCCAGGAGGTTCCACTTCAAGTGTCAGCGAATACGGACCGGTTACATTGAAGCAATTAAGCATCCCATCATCAAGCAGTAAGCAGCGCTGTTCCACAAAAGTTCGCATCGTAGCAATATTCTGCTGCCATTCTGACATGGAGCCACCCCAGCGATTAATATGACGTGGCATTTCTGGTGAAATCGTGGCAACCATACTGTCCAAGACGTTCAACATATTATCGCAGGTGTACACGGTGTTTTGGAGATCTGCCTGACGGGAATAATAGAGCTGCTGAAATTCAGGACTTTCAGCCTGTAACTTTAGAAAGATCTTCTCATGCATTCCAAAAGCATCAGAGGTCCAGTTATAGCCGAAAAAAGTATCCATATAATCGCTAATTGCATCAATATCACAAGGCTCAGCGTTCGGGCTGATATTGGGAACTCCTGAGTAGTTGATGTAATAGTCCCAGGTGGCGTCATTGTCCCACAAGATATAGCCCCATTTCTTGTGGTTTCCACTGGGATCCCGGCCTCTCCACCAACCGGTATTGTAATTCATCCAGTCCGAAGCCACAGAATTGAGATTGGCAATCATGTAATCAATCATGCTTTTCAGTCTAATATTGTCTTTACACACCTGGTAGTTGGCCGGAATACCCATGTCATTATTGAGGATAAAATCCCTTAGTGTGGCCCAGTCATCAAATGCCTGCTGCCCACCGTATTCTGCCGTTGTTGCGTCCCAGGTGCTGAGAAATTGAATATCCGTCTTCCCATGGCCGTAATATTCTTTGATATAATCGTGATCTACGGGACGCTCTCTTAACCCATAAACTCCCCAGTACTGTCCGTTCAAATAAACAACAACACGTTCAACCGCCCGTACATCCACCTTCATGCCTCCCTCTAAAGCCAAAGTGTGTACATACTCATCTCGTATGTGACAGGACCCAGTATGGTCGGCATCCGGGGACGTTGCCGAGCCTTGAAGGGATGGGTAATTATCGTCTCCAGATGCACGCATGATGAAACGCTGAAATTCTGTTCGATCAGAATAGTGAAACATCTGTGCATTAATCGCTTTCGAATATCCCATTTCATCCCTGGATACCCAATCAATGCTCCGCTGGTTCAACACCCATGAATCTTGCCCATGCCTGTTGAGGTCACCGTAAGAATCTGCTACACGCGTACCGTTGGCATCAAAATACTCCATGGACCCGATCGGAATTTGAGCGCCACCAGGAGGGTTCGCATCGTTGGCCAAATCAATGAGATCGTCAGCTCCTACTGACAGTACCGCCAAACTGAAATTTTCATCGATGAAAATGGTATTTGTCAAGATCTTGCCCGGTAAAACCTGCGGATCATTACTAAACACGATTGCTTTTACAATAGTGGTCGCGCTTATCGTAAGCGGCGACGTATACTGTTGAGAAGTACTGGTCGGAGCTGTTCCATCCAACGTGTATCTAATCGTGGAATTAGGCTCGATAGTATTCATCGCCAATCCCTGGACTCCTGAATAAAACCCAGCTGCGAGTGAAATAATCGGTAATTCTGCATACCGTTCAAATTGTGTCGTTGCATTGTTGGAGGTACCAAGACTGGGATTGGTGCATATTTTCCAGGTATTGGCACCGTCTTGCGTTCGGCACCTGGAGTGCTCCACCTGCGTAATGTCAAGCGGATATTCCTCGAGAATTATTCCAAGTTTTGAAGATAGGGCCACCGAATCTTTTCCGCTGGTTTGCGACAACTTGAAGCTGGTGTGATAATCCAACCCAACCACGGTATCCTTTCCAGAGCACCAGAATTTCATGAACCCATTTGCCGGAATTGTAGTACCCATGGGAATCATCCATTTGGTTGATTTAACAGGCCTATCTGTAAGAAACATACCTCCGATATCAACCGGCGTACCTGAGGTATTATACAATTCAATCCAATCCTCCGTTTTATTGAAATTGTCTATAAATACGTTGAGATTCGAGGCAGAAAACTCATTGATTACAACTTGGGAAAAGGCGAAAGTGCTGCATAAGAGTGCAACAAAAATAGAAGGCAATATTCGCGTCATGAGAGGTGGCTTTTAGGAGATTCTTGTGATTTGATTACTCAAAATTTTCAAGCACTGGATAAAGATAATATTTTTACCCTACCGAATGAGTATTTTCACACCGACCGTGACCTAACCAAATCATGTATTTTTTGAGCAAATACACGCGTGGAATTAAGAATACCTATCGAGAACATATTCCATTCTCGGAAAAGGTGATTAAGGATATTGGCTTTCAGCTCAGCGAAGTCGCAAACTTTTTCGCCAACGGATTCAAGCGCAAGACCTTGCTGGTTTACCCTGACTTTCCCAGCAGTAAAACCACCATTAGAAAAATCTGCCGAAACTTGAATATCAATCTGACTAACAAGATTGACCGCTCTTTCAATTGGGTGCTCTATTATGAGGACGAGACGTACCGTCAAAAATTCAAGCCTCTTGAAGCACTGGTGGATAAACGTGTAATTAATTTGCATTCTCGAGACATTAGCAAGGTTCATGTTGAACGCATTCATCGGGAAATATTTGGATATAACACAGAAATAGATCCGCTCACCTACTCGGGAAAAGGTGTTCGCAAGAGTAACATTAACGCCAAGCACGATGGTGAGATTCTGCTGTTCCCCGTAGCTGATCGGATAGCGGACTGCGTCTACCAAAAACTGGTTAATAATCAGGTGAATGAGACCGAAGTATTGGATATGCGGGTACCCATTATCAACAATAAGATTCCGTTGCTATACCTTAAATACCGAAAGGTAACCGAACGATTTAAAAATACGACGACACGTACTTTGCTGGTAAATATTGATGATCATCTCCATGCCAACGAACAGATGCAAATTCTAGCATTTGCCAAGAAAATGCAGCTTGAGTACGGAGAGTTGGATATCTTAAGGGACTTGGACGATCAAAAAATTTACATAGTTGACGTCAATAATACGCCGTTCGGCCCACCGTCAAATATTTCAAAAGAACAGGGTAAAGAGGCCGTATCAATACTTTCCACTGCTTTGAAAGAAGCGTTTTTTGATTAGAGCGCTGGGCTTTAAGATCGCTTCGCTGTAAGATCGCTGTGCTGTAAGATCGCTGTGCTGTAAGAGGTAAGAGCGCTATGCTGTATGAGGTAAGAGCGCTATGCTAAGACCGCTTTGCTGTAAGAGGTAAGAGCGCTATGCTAAGACCGCTTTGCTGTAAGAGGTAAGAGCGCTTCGCTGTATGATCGCTGCGCTGTAAGAGGTAAGAGCGCTATGCTAAGACCGCTTTGCTGTAAGAGGTAAGAGCGCTTCGCTGTAAGAGCGCTTCGCTTGTTGATAGTTGTCATGTAAGAACGGTGTGCATACAAATGCTATGATCACACCAGAAAGAAAGACAAAACCACGCGATGCTGGCGGTATAGATATCTTACAGTAAGCGACAGCGAACGATCTTACAGCGAACGATCTTACAGCGAAGCGATCTTACAGTGAGCGATAGCGAACGATCATACAGCGCAGCGATCTTACATAAGTCGCGCCCTCTTCATTAAATAGGGAAGCAGAACAGGGGTAAAACCCTCATTCACATCTGCCTCAACGTATTCAATATTGAACTGCCCACAGCGTAATTTCAGCTCGTTCTTATAGGCCAAAATGGCCTTGATATAATTTTCTTTGATATCATTGGGGTGTGCCTTGATCTCTTCCCCGGTTTCGGTATCAATAAAACGGTAAGGCCGGTTCTCAAACTCGAAGTTCAATTCTCTTGTTTTATCAACAACATGAAATAGTATGATTTCATGTTTGTTGTGCCGCAAGTGCTGCAAAGCTGAAAACAAGCCTTCCTGTTCCTCAGAATTGTCCATCATATCACTAAAAATAATAATCAGGGAGCGCTTGTGTACGCTTTCCGCTATTTGGTGGAGTGCGGCGGTGGTCCCTGTTCGCTTGGAATCAACAGGGCTGATTAATAGTTTGTCCAACTCATTCATCAGCATTTTCCCATGCACCACGCTTGACTTCGCACGTAGATGTGTTTCCAGCTCATTTGAAAATACGCTGAGCCCAACAGCATCGCGCTGCTTTTTAAGCAACAGCATCATCGCCGCAGCGCCATAAACTGAAAACTTGATCTTATTAAAGGAACCTCCCACATCAATGTCCACCTCCGGGTAATACATGGAAGAAGAGCTGTCAATTACGATCTGGCAACGCAGATTGGTTTCCTCCTCATACCGCTTCACAAACAGCTTCCCGCTCCGGGCAAAGAGTTTCCAATCGATATGCTTGGTAGATTCACCGGTATTGTATAATCGGTGTTCGGCAAACTCAACCGAGAAGCCATGAAAAGGACTTTTGTGGAGACCGGTAATAAATCCTTCAACAACCTGTCGCGCAATCAATTCAAGACTGCCAATTTGCTGTATTTCTCTTTGATTAATGGGCACAATAAATATACGAATAGTTCACCTCTCCTACCCACCGCGCAGGTCAAGATGCTCACTATATATTTGTACGAATGTACGAATCCGTTAAGACAGATCTAGGAATTGTACAATTGTATTCAAGCTAACTTCTTGCCTAAACGCTTAATTCTATGACTTCGTACAATCTACAAGTGAGATTGTAGTTCCAGGAATCTTGAAGCACGTTGGCCCTAGAAGATCGATTCACCCACCGTGGTCCTTATCAGATTTCTCAGGCTATCGGGTGAGTAGATGACATTCAATACCCAAATAAATAAATACGCACGCGCTTAACCTGCGTATTTTACCAGAAGTAAAAAGCGCAGGTCCGCTAAATTATAGAATGTTAGATTTTATAAATGAGCATCCAGCTTTTCGGCCAGTACAGTCTTGGGAACTGCGCCTACCTGCTTGTCGACAACTTCACCATTCTTAATGAATAACAAAGTCGGAATGCTGCGGATTCCATACTTAGATGAGATTTCAGGATTGCTATCTACATCTACTTTTCCAATCACAGCTTTGTCACCATACTCTTCTGAAAGCTCAGAAACCAACGGTCCAACCATTCTACATGGCCCACACCATTCAGCCCAAAAATCAACCAATACTGGCTTGTCTGTGTTTAATGCCAGCTCTTCAAAATTGGCGTCTGTGAATTCTACGGTCATTTCTTTAATTTTTTAATGAATACTAGTTATGTGCAAATATACGCACAAAGAGCTCATATCACTGTAAACTTATTGACAATTTGACCAATTAATTGAGCTTATATTCCACGCCTGATAGTTCTTTCACAGACGCTAAAAATTCATCGTTAATATCCACTTTGAATTTACTGGAGTGCATCTCAACATAATTATTTTCTTCTTTATCCCCAACCTGGAAATTGAGCGTGCACTGCCCAACATTAGCATTCACCAAATTCGTAATTTCCTCAACAAATGAATCTGAAACATCCTCCAGAGATAGTTGCATCGTAATGCTCTTGCCCAATTTGGCTCTTATCTCTGAAAGCAATTCAATATTATATGCTTTAAACTCCCAATTGTCTTCTGATCTGTATCTGAGCTCAACCTTTCCACTAATGAATAAAAACTCCTTGGGTTTTAAGAAGTGTCTCATCTTGAGATAGTCCTCTGCAAACAGCGCAATCCGCATAGTTCCTGTGAAGTCTTCAATGGTAAAAATGCCGAACGGCCTTCCTGTTTTCGTGGTTCGGTGCTGAGCCTCTGTAACAATTCCCGCAAGTTTGACTTCTCTATTTTTGTATTTCAACAGATCAGCCCCAATATCTTCCAGAGTAGTATTACAGAAGTTCTTTACCTCTACTTTAAAATTGTCTAACGGATGACCGGACAAATACATACCTGTAATTTCTTTTTCCTTTGAGAGCATCTCCAGCTGCGTCCACGGCTCACAAGCTGGAATATCGGGATCCTTCACGTCCACCGGATCCATACTGAACATTGAAATCTGATCTGAGTCTTGGTCGTTTTGAAATTTGTTACCGAATTTTACCGCCTTATCTAAAAACGTTGTGTCATCTTCACTGCTCTGGAAGAAGTATTGTGAGCGGTAGACTCCCTCAAAGCAATCAAATGCTCCAGAAACCGCTAGACTCTCCAGGCATTTCTTATTCGCCGCACGGAGGTCAATTCGTTTGGTTAGATCAAATATGGTATTGAAATTTCCTGCATTCTCGCGTTCTTCTACTATTGCATTGGCGGCAGCCTCTCCTACTCCTTTAACAGCCCCTAAACCAAATCGAATTTCCCCATTTTGATTGACGCTAAATTTATATTGAGACTCATTTACGTCAGGCCCAAACACTTTGATCTTCATACGTTTGCACTCGTCCATAAAGAAAGTTATTTTCTTGATGTCGTTCTTGTTTCGCTGTAAGACCGATGCCATGTACTCAGCAGGATAATTGGCTTTAAGATAAGCTGTTTGGTATGCGACCACAGAATACGCAGCTGAATGAGATCGATTGAATCCGTATCCAGCAAAGTGGGCCATAATGCCAAAAATCTTAGTCGCCAGGTCTTTTTCAATGCCTTTGGCGACCGCCCGTTCCACAAATTTCTTCTCCTCTGGTGGCAATAAATCCGCCTTCTTCTTACCCATTATCCTTCGAAGGATGTCAGCTTCACCAAGGCTGTAGTCTCCTAGGATTTGGGCAGCTTGCATAATCTGCTCCTGGTAAACCATGATCCCATACGTATTCTTGAGAATGCCCTCCAATAGTTCGTGTGGATACTCGGTCTTCTCTTTGCCATGTTTCCTATTAATAAAAGTAGGAATGAACTGCATAGGGCCAGGCCTGTACAAGGCATTCATGGCAATGAGATCCTCCATATTGGTAGGTTGCAGATCTTTGAGATAAATCCGCATCCCTTCTGATTCAAACTGAAATGTACCTATGGTATCTCCATTTTGGTACAATTCAAATGTTTTTGCGTCATCCAGGGGAATATTGTCAATATCAATGTCAACACCATGCCCCTTTTTAATCAACCCGACAGCATCCGCAATAATAGAAAGCGTTTTCAAGCCAAGGAAGTCCATCTTTAGCATACCTACTTGCTCGGCATATTTGCCTTCATATTGCGTGACCAGCAGGTCAGAATTCTTCGCAGTACCAAGTGGCAATAACTCGCGCAAATCCTCTCGGCCGATAATAACACCCGCTGCATGAATACCAGTGTGACGAACACTGCCTTCCAAAGTTTCCGCAAAACCCAAAGTTCGTACAGTAAGAAGGTCCTTACTCGTTTTGGCATCTGCCAATTCTTTGACCTCTGCAAAGGCTTGTTTCAGGCTTACCCCAGGCGTTTCAGGTATCAGTTTGGCCAATCTATCGGCCTCCGAAAGCGGTAATTTCAATACCCGTGCTACATCCCTAATCGATGATTTAGCTGCCATGGTTCCATGGGTAATAATCTGTGCTACCCTGTTTTTACCATATTTCTCAACCACCCAATCAATAACCTTTGCGCGGCCATCATCATCAAAGTCAATATCAATATCAGGCATCGATACCCTTTCCGGATTCAGAAAACGCTCAAAAAGCAAATCGTATTTAATAGGATCTATATTGGTGATAAGGGTGCAATACGCAACCACCGATCCGGCTGCAGAACCCCGTCCAGGGCCTACTGATACGCCAAGCTTTTTAGCCGCAATTACAAAATCCTGGGTAATTAAGAAATAACCGGCGAAACCCATATCTTCTATGATCTTTAGCTCATAGTTAATTCGCTCTGTAATTTCCGGGGTTAAATTTGGGTACCTGACCTTGGCACCGTCTAAAGTTAACTTTCGGAGGTACTCATCCTCCGAGGTAAACCCCTCTGGAAGATCAAAGATAGGGAGCAAGATATCCCGACTCAGCTCAGGGGTATCAATTTTACTGACAATTTCAGCGGTATTGTCAATCGCTTCAGGGACATCCTTAAAGAGTTCCTCCATCTCCTGCTGCGTCTTCAGGAAAAATTGGTCACCGTCAAAACGCATTCGATTGGGGTCGTCATAATCCTTACCCGTTTGCAGGCAGAGCAATATATCCTGGGCCTCCGAATCCTTCGCGTCAATGTAATGCACGTCATTCGTGGCAATCATTTTCACATTGTACTTCCTGGACCACTTGATTAACACCTCGTTGCACTGGTCCTGCTCTTTAATACCGTGCCGCTGTAATTCAATGTAGTAGTCTTCACCGAAAATATCCAACCACTCCTCAAACAGTTTCTCCGCTTCCTCCTCACTGCGCCTGAGTATAGCCTGATTGACTTCACTAGCCAGGCAGCAGGTAGTGGCGATCAGGCCCTCACTGTGTTTTCTCAACAGCTCTTTATCAATTCTCGGTTTGTAGTAGAATCCGTCAATAAATCCAGCAGAACAGAGCCTTGAAATATTCTTATAACCCGTTTCATTCTTCGCCAGCAACACTTGATGAAAGATGGATTTCTCCGCGTTTTCAGAATGAACACGCTTAGATCGTTCATGCATACTGCCATTGGCTATGTAGAACTCGCAACCAATGATTGGCTTGATTTCATTCTTCCTGGCCTCATTCACAAATTCAGGAACACCATACATATTACCGTGATCGGTAATAGCAAGCGCGCCCATTCCGTATTGCTTAGCCTTGGCCATGAGCGGCTTGATACCAGCAGCCCCATCCAGGAGCGAATACTGTGTATGAACATGTAAGTGCGAAAATTCCATCCTCGTATATTATTGAATATTAAGTGGTTACCAGAATAATCTTTAACAATTTATGGGTGAATAAAATTAAGAAACCATGCATGCTTATTTCAAAAAGTAGCTAACATTTTATCCACAATCTATTAATAGGCAAAGATTTTTTAAGGGTCTCCTTTTTATATTGGAATTAAAATCGCATTTTTGCACCCCTTTACAGGATAAAGAGCAGACAATTAGCAGCATAAATCAGGTAGACTCCTAGAATCAATAAGATATGGCAGTAAAGATTAGACTCACACGAAAAGGAAAGAAAAAGAAGCCTTATTATCACATCGTGATTGCAGATGCACGTGCACCCAGAGATGGAAAGTATATTGAGCGAATCGGAAGCTACAACCCGAACATCAATCCAGCGTTCATCGAAATTGACGAAGACAAGGCGATGGAGTGGCTGCAAAAAGGGGCTCAACCTACGGATACAGCCAGGGCAATCCTCTCCTATAAAGGTGTCTTATTGAAAAAACATTTAGCCGAAGGTGTTGCAAAAGGAGCCCTTTCGGAGGCTGAAGCCGAGAAGAAACACAAGGCTTGGTTGGAAAATCAAGAAAAGAAAGTTGATTCCAAGAAATCCAAACTTGCAACAGACAAAACCACTAAGACTAAAAAGTCACTCGCTGCTGAAAAGGAAATTCAAGAAGCAAAAGGCAAAGCCTTAGAAGCTAAAAGATCAGAGCTATCTGCTGACGTTACAAAAGAAAACGAAAAACCTGAAGATTCTGCTGCTGAAGGAGAAGCTACTGCCGAAAGTGGTGAAGCCGCTTCTGCAGAAGCCACAACTGCATCGGCTGACGCAACTCCTACTGAGGAAGCAAAAGACGAAACTCCTGCTGCAGAAGTAAAGGAAGAAGCTCCAGCTGCGGAAGTAAAGGACGAAGCTCCCGCTGAGGAAGTAAAGGACAAAGCTCCCGCTGAGGAAGTGAAGGACGAAGCTCCAGCTGCGGAAGTAAAAGATGAAGCTACTGCAGAGGAAGTAAAGGACAAAGCTCCCGCTGAGGAAGCGAAGGAGGAGGAGGCCCCATCAAAGGAGGAAGAATCTGCCGAAAATGACGAGTCTACTAAAGAGAATTGAAAAATTTTTAGAGTCCAGGAATCAGACGCTAGAAGATCTGGCTGCATACCTGGAAGTGGACATAGACGAACTGCAGAGAGGAATCTCAGACAGTTCAGTAGAGGTTCGGACGCTTGAAAATATTTCAAAAGCCCTTAGAATACCACTCTACAGCTTTTTCCCTGGTTTTATCGACCATGCCAAAAAGCATGAAATCCCCTATTACGATCGCAGACTTCCGAGCGAAGAAGACCTCACGGTTCAGTCGGAAATTGAATTGGTAAAAGACGAGATTCGGTTTCTTACAAAGTATTTAAAGAATCGTCAAAAGCAGCTGGAAGAGTTGCAAAATTCCTAGACGCATTGGACTTCAGAATTACACTCAAACAGTAGTAAAGCGCGCCTTTTATATACCCAAAATTTGGGGTGCGATGGTTAAACCAGATGAGGATGAAGTTCCTGTTACAGAAATGGGATGGGAAGTTTACCCGGAAGGCATCTATGAAATGCTGAAAAAATTCTCCGCCTACAAGGGCATTGACAAGATCATCATTACTGAAAATGGTGCAGCGTTTCCAGATAAAATTGAAAATGGAAAGGTGCACGATCATCAGCGAATAGCATTTTTCAAGAACTATCTCGAACAAACTTTGAAAGCGAAGCGAGAAGGTGTGAATGTGGCCGGTTACTTTTGCTGGTCTTTAATGGATAATTTTGAATGGGCGGAAGGGTATAAGCCTAGATTTGGACTCGTTCACGTGGATTTCAAAACACAAAAACGCACCATTAAAGACTCTGGATACTGGTTTCAAGAATTTCTTTCATCAAACAAATGAATTCGGACTTCTCAACATTCATCACCTCGCTTGAAACAGCTTTAAAACGGCCCTTGCCAGGTAAAGTAGCACAGTTTAAGATGGCCCCTTATGATCGGGTACTAAAACTCATCGCCAACGCATTCACTTCGAAGAGGACGAAAGAGAGCGCGGTTCTTTGCCTATTTTATCCCAAAAACAGAGAACCCCATTTTTCCTTGATCTTGCGAAATACCTACAAGGGGGTGCACAGTGGACAAATTGGTTTTCCGGGTGGCAAAGTAGAAGAGGAAGATGCCTCTTTCGAACAAACTGCATTGAGAGAGACAGAGGAAGAAGTTGGCGTACAACGGGATCATGTAAAAATAATAGGCGTCCTTACAGATTTATATATCCCACCTTCCGGTTTTCTGGTACATCCATTTATTGGTTATTTAGAAACCGCACCTGACTTTATTCCAGATTCCAACGAAGTGAGTAAGATTATTGAAACGCCATTGAGCACCTTGATGGATGAGTCAATAGTTGGCAGAAAGAAGATTAAGGTTAGCTCCGCTAATCTAAAGGTTAAATATCCGTATTTTGATATTCAAGGGGAAACCGTATGGGGCGCTACAGCTATGATTTTGAGCGAGTTAAAGGAAATAATCAAGCTTACTTAAGGACCCTATGCAAGGATAAAAATCTATCTTTAAATGCAAAAAAGCCGTCAGGTATTCTGACGACTTTTTTCGAAGGGTGGAAGATGGGATTCGAACCCACGGCCTCCTGAACCACAATCAGGCGCTCTAACCAACTGAGCTACAACCACCATGTCTGATGGAAATCAGGATGCAAAAGTAGCAAATAATCCAATTTAATGTAGCCATTTGTCTAATGTATATTGAACGTTTTTTTCGCACCCAAAAATCAAAAATTGATTGATGCACTTTGTCTTTCTTTTGCCATTTGAGGTGGCGATACACCTGGCTATAAAAATTCAACTTTTAATAAGCTGCACCCCAAAATGTTGACTATGGTATAGCGCTGTTTGTACTACCTTTGTAATAGCGATATTAATGATGAAAAAACATAAAAACGACATTACTCTTGAGGTAGATGGGATGACCTGTGCCAATTGTGCGACCTCCGTTACCAAGTCAATTGTTAAGGCCGGTGGTACCGATGTGGACGTTAACTTTGCCACGGGAAAAGCAAACTTCGTCCTCCCAGAAACCTCATCTATAGACCAGATCAAAAAAGAGATCGATAGGCACGGATATACAGCACATGATGCGCAAGAGGGCGACCCACACCACGGACACGACCACTCAGAGGAAGGGCTTTCCCGCCTTGAGAAACGTTTTTATTTCACCCTGCTGTTTACGATACCTCTTTTCTCGCACATGTTTTTGCCGTTTGTTGACCTTCTTCAAAATCCCGTGGTTCAACTCGTTTTGTGCTTGCCGGTGCTATACATAGGACTCGCACATTTTGGCAAAAGCGCAGTTAAGGCACTAGCCAGCGGAGTGTTCCATATGGATGTACTGATATTCACGGGATTCAACGCAGCGTTTGCCTACAGTGTTGCGGGAACCATCATGCATTGGGGTACCCCGGAGCTGCACAATTATCTTTTCTACGAGACTTGCGCAACCATTATTACCTTGGTGCTCATGGGGAATGTGCTTGAACACCGTTCAGTAAAGCAAACGACTACCGCGATCAGTGAGTTATCAGAGATCAGAGCAAAAAAGGCGTTGCGTATAACCCCCGGCAGCGAGCCAGAAGAAACAACAGAAGTTGACTATGATACCATTAAAATTGGAGATACACTTCGCGTCAACACTGGTGACAAAATACCCGTTGATGGAAAACTAACTTGGGGTGAAGCGACGGTTGATGAATCGATGATCACTGGAGAAAGCATCCCTATAGATAAGTCCCTTAGTGACCAATTGATTGGTGGAACAATAATGCTGCATGGCAGCATCAAAATGCGGGCAAGTGGTGTAGGCGAAAACACAGTACTTTCCAAAATAATTGAGTTGGTCAAGAGGGCCCAACAGAACAAACCCGAGATTCAGAGATTGGGAGATCGGGTCAGTTCTATATTTGTACCTTCGGTATTACTGATCTCGGCGGGCACATTTCTCTTATCCTACTTTCTATTTGACATTGCTTTGGGAAGGGCGGTTATGAGCTCAATTGCGGTATTGGTCATTTCTTGTCCCTGCGCAATGGGACTCGCAACGCCCACCGCAGTCATTGCTGGCATTGGACGTGCAGCCAAGAAAGGAATCCTGATTAAAGGTGGAAGAACCCTGGAAGAATTTGCCAAAATTCAAACCATCGTATTTGACAAGACAGGAACCCTCACAACCGGAGCCTTTAAGATAGACGCTATCAAACCTCTAAATGGACATTCTGAAAATGAGATTAAAAATATGCTCTATAGCATTGAACAATATTCCTCACACCCTATTGCCAAGTCAATAAAGAGATCTCTTAAGGATTCGGCATCGTTGATCGAATTTTCAGAAGTAACGGAAGAGAAAGGAGTAGGAATGTTCGGTAAGATGAGCAATGGGGACGAGATCAGATTGGGTTCAAGTAAGGTATTAAAGGATTCAGGAGCCCTCGGAACGCATTCCTTATATATGGTAAAGAACAATGAATTGATGGCCACCATTGAGCTTGTTGATGAGATTAAAGGACACGCGAAGGAAATGGTCCGGGCCATGAAAAGATTGGGCATCAAAACAATTTTGCTTAGTGGTGACAGCCAATCCAATTGCCAAATAGTTGCGGCGGAGCTCGGCATTGAGGAGGTATACAGTGAGCAGATGCCTGATCAAAAGCTCATGAAAATCTCAGCATTAGCTGCGGAAGGATTTACCGCCATGGTAGGTGATGGAATTAACGATGCACCAGCGTTATCACAGGCCACTGTGGGGATTTCCATGGGAGGTGCTACGCAAGTCGCCATTGAATCGGCACAGGTAGTATTGCTAAAATCAAACGACCTTGCAGTAATTGCGCATGCTTTTCAGATATCCAAACACACCTACCTGACGATAAAACAAAACCTGTTTTGGGCGTTTGCTTATAACCTTGTGGCGATTCCTATGGCAGCGATGGGGATGTTAAATCCAATGGTGGGCGCTCTCGCTATGGCATTCTCAGATGTAATCGTGATTGGCAATTCGATTCGTTTAAAAACAAAGCGAATTCCCAGTTAAGCTTTCTTTTTAACTATGCGTTCAGTCATCTTTAAGTTAAACCCTGGGCTGCTTTTCACGACAATTTACTTCCTTGTCCTCCCCTTCTATCGCCTTTTGGTTGGCTGGGCAAGAATCAATCAAAACATCGTAGCTGATAGTTTTGTATTCGCTGCTATGGTTTACTCTAGAATCGCACAAACTCATGGTAATACCGCTTCCATCACATTATCGGATTGGAATTATTATGTCTATCGTTAATTTCACTCCCATAAGAAAAGAACTAATCAGGCCAGATAATCTGGTACAACACCAACCGAAACCAATCGTTATTGAAGATCCAGCTAAAGAAAAACAGAAACCTATCTTCCAGGATGTAGGTTAATTTAAGTCAATATCCAGACTCCATAAAATCCTTTAACGTTAAAAGCTAAAACAAACTGGACCTTTATTGGATGAAAAGTAATATTTTCAAGCCGTTAAACGAGTATGAGCAGGCCCAGTACACACAAGAGTATATTTATAAGACAGTTGTAGCTAATTGATCATATGGAGATAGAAACAAAAAGAAGAATTGCAAGAGGTTTAAACTTGGCTATTGTAGTGATTTTTAGTTCTTGTGTTGCTTTGACTTCTATGGCCGGATATTTAGACATTCGAATAGCTCTATTGTCGATTGCAATTTTGACAACAAGTGCTTTTCTAATGTTTCACTTTTATAAAAAAGAAAAATTGAAATTAGGAAGTATATTTTTCGGATTGAATCTTTCTGGATTGATAATAATTCCAATTGTTCGAATAGTTGGAACCTCCTTCCGAGAAGGATATATTGAAACCTTAGTAATCACAATTCCTTTGGTTTTGCTGATTGTGTGGAATGAAAAAATCTTGAAAGAAAACTAGCTACAATAATTTCTAAAATGCATGCATGCCCGCCCTACCCAACCGTTACAACACATTTTAGCAGAGACGTTAAGTCTGAGCACTAAACCATGAGGCAATCAAAAACACGCATAAACATTAAACCAATAGGTAACTAAAATAATTTACACGCATGAAAATCGTCGTTTTTGTAAATTCAGGTCTTGGAAATGCG
>JAESRW010000211.1 GCA_016764395.1 Flavobacteriales bacterium | reverse complement strand
TTCCCGCTCTATATTACAAGCTACATTAACCAAGAACACACTTGAATATGCAGCCAGTAAAATGACCCCGAACCAGTTTTTTGATATGTTAAATCTTCTTTTCACGTCGTGTTTAGACACACAAAATTACCAATCATTTAATACGAAAGCAAATTATTGGGTAAGGCGTGTACCGCCCTTGAAGGTCATTATGTGGGTGTAATTGAGTAGTTTAATATCTGGGAGGAGTCTCAAAAAATCAACGCTTTGAGACCTTTGATTTTTTTATATTTTGATCATCCGGGAATGTTTTCCGCTAAACGGTATAAGGTTCCTCGCAATGGATCGATTCGTCGACCCCTATCCTGATCCCATTGGCGATTTTAAAGCTGAGTCTTTACGAGTGACAAAGAGAATTGTAAGAATCCTAGTTTTTAACGATCTTCCTTTTCAAAGTCCCCTCGTTGGTTTCCAGAAGCAAAATATATGAGCCAGCAGCCAAAGTGGAAAGGTCGATGTCCGCATAGAACAGTCCCGTTGAAAGATTTCCTAGCTGTTCCGTTAGCATCTCCTTGCCAAGAATATCCACAATTTTCAATGTTACCTTACTATTTGAGTAGAGATAGAACTTGGCCATTAATAAATCATCTACAGGATTGGGATAAGCGCCGAATAAAACCGCTCCTTGTTTTGCTTCCTCAACGCCTACGATACCATTATGCGGTAGTGCTGGTGGTTGAATTGGAGTAGGAGCAGTAGCGACACTCTCCGTAGTGGTTCCCGTAAGGAATCCATCAAGATCATTGGTAAACCACGATTCTCCATAGGCCTCAGTATTGTCTACAGTGGTGACAGTCGGTATGTAATACCAATCCGCTTGTGTTTTAGTTTTGGTGATATCCAATATGTAGTATCCTTTTTGTGTAAGGTCTACATATTTTACATGAGGATTTAGTGACATAACCAGGGAAGCTCCTCCGGGAAGCGAAAGACCAGGAGAAGTAATACTGGTGGTGACGAATTCAACTCCCACCGAACCTGTACCCGTTCCAGCATCATAAGTAACCGCCGGATCAAAAGGTAGATCATTCGCCCAGGACGTATGAATATCTCCTGTGAGTACTACCACATTGTTCACATTGTTACTCTTTAGGTCATTCCACAACATCTGTCTGGCTACAGGATACCCATCCCACTGGTCTTCATTTACAGGATTTCCGGCGAAATCTTCCAGCGGTGCCATAACCACTTGCTGCCCGAGAATTTGCCACTTAGCCGTTGAGCTATCCATTTTACCCATCAACCAGTCATATTGTGGCTGTCCTAAGATGAACCTTCCACTGTCACCTAAGGATGGAGAAGTTACGGCAACTTGCTCATCGCGCCCGTGAATTCTGGTGTCGAGCATATAGAGGTCAATCAGATCACCATAGCTGAACTTTCTATAAATACGTTCCGGGTCATTGACGTCCGGTACACGGATCGGTAACCACTCAAAATAGGCTTGAATAGCCGCCGACTTTCGGTCCGTCCAGTTGCCTTCCACTCCTGGGGTATGATTTCCTGCTCCTCCTGACCATGAGTTATTGGCAGTTTCATGATCATCCCAAACATTGATGAAAGGATAGTTCTGGTGAATTTTGCGCATATCATGGTCCAGGTGATAGTGGGAAAAACGGGTTCGGTAATCAGATAAAGTGATGATTTCATTGGTTGGTTCATACACTCTTCCTGTGAGATTATTCGAAAAACCACCCGTCTCATACTCGTAGATATAATCACCCAAATGGAGCACAGCTTCCACATCATTTCGCTCCGTAACCCGAGCATATGCATTGAAGTATCCGTGCTCATAGCTTGAACACGATACAACTGCGAACCGAACATGGGAATTGTCTCCAATAGGGGACGTTTTCGTTCTCCCAATCAGAGAATTCTTGCCCAACGCTGTGAATTCGTAGTAGTACCAGGTATCCGCCGCAAGTCCCGTTACGTCCACCTTCACCGTAAAATCAACAGAGTCTGAAGTGGTAGTTGACCCGGATGTCACAATATTCGCCATATTGGTATCCGTGGCTACTCTCCAATCAACACTCACACTTGTTACCGCAGAATCAGGAGTAACTCGTGTCCAAATGATTACCTGTGTTGCCAGCGGGTCTCCAGATGCCACTCCGTGGTAAAATGGCTCAAGTAAGAGATCGAGATCTGTTCTTCCTTGATCATTTAGCCATGATTGTGCGCTGGCAAAGCCCACAATCAGCAGCATTRAAATAGTCAAGCGTGAATGTAGCGTTTTCATGGTCAATTTGTTATAATGGTGAATTTAGTACTAGTTCACAAAGTTCTTCAAAGCCATAAAGTAGGCCTCCTTGTCAGATGAAAAGGTATTTGCCCTAGTAGCTGTTTTTACGGTATGAATTGAAGCACGTTCAGGACGCAATTTCTGAAGGCTTTTCATGAGCTTAGCATTGAAAACAGGATCTTTTCCTCCACAAATATAGAGCAGCTTCGTCTTGTACTTGTCCATATCCGTTTGAGATTCCAGGCAATATTTTGGCTCCATCGCCACTTTGTCATAGGCCATAGGGAACATCTTGTCTTCACCCGCTGAGGCCATCATCTTCGAAGTTGCATCAAAGTAGGTATAAGGAGAGTCTGCAATTACGAATCGGATCTTCGGGTCATTGGCTCCAACACAGATGGATAAACCCGCTCCAATACCCTGTCCGTATAGACTGATCTTGGTGAGCGTAGTGTACTTTTTTCTCACAAATTGCACCGCTCCGCGAAGGTCTTTTTCAAATTGCGTGTGAATGAAAAACTTCTTCTTCACTGCAAACTCACTGCTCTCGCCATATCCTCTATAGTCGAAGGATAAAACGTGGAAGCCCAACGTTAAAAATTTGCTCGCAATTTCAATTTGGTCGGCCATATTTCCCTCGCCGTCATCTGATATTATCATGATCTTATAGGATGTCTTCTTGGAGATTGCAGGATAATACCATCCCTTTAATTGCGCGCCATCTGCTGTAGGAATGGTCACTTCTTCATAACTCAAATCGACGTCCTTTGGCGTCATTTCATACTCTTTCGCAGGATTCAATCCCATCCACACCATGCAAGCCAAAACCAGGGGAATGGCAGCCACTTTCTTCTTCATTTTTTTGTGATTTTAAGTTGGTAAATCGGTCTTATTTTATAGCTCCTACTGTTCAGGACAAGCAGGGATGTAAATTTAGAAAATATACAGTTAATGGTGCATCATGAAACGTCTTTAGGTTTTACTTATCATTGTAGCAATAGAAGGTCTCAGATGAGTAAGGAATTAATGCTTGAACCTAGAAGGGTTAAATAATCCCAGAGGCTGTCGGCACGAATAAACGGAAAATATTGAAATTACCAACGGGTCATGCTGAATTCCTGATTTGAGGCTGCAGGAGTCAATAGATATTCACGGCCAATTTTCCCTTGAATACCTTTCATCTTCCTCGCCCAGCATAAGGTCAGTTAATGGGCATGTAAGGACTGTAGTTAATTATCGATGACTCCAATTGTCAGCATCATCGGAATCTCCCGGAGATAGTCCAATGACATCTCCACTAGTATTCACACCTAAACCTAAAACGGTTCGGTTTACGTAGTTGAAATAGCTCACTACCTGATTGGTTTCTAAAATATCACCATCTTCGAACCCCGCTTTGCGAAGGGCTGCTATGTCTGATTCTTTGATTTCTTTATATTAGAAATGGTGAACTAGAACTCTTTGTTAGACAGTGATATGGTCTGTTTAACTCACCTTCTACTGGCGTTATGAGACTCTTTGCCATGGACTATATATCAACGCTATCAATGGATTAAACTATCGGTTATCATACGAAGCGGTACAAGGTATATAATTGTCTAAGTGCCAAATTGTTTATTGGTAAATAATTTTATGTGTATATACGCTATTACCTTTAATCACTTTAATAAAATAGATGCCCTTAGGTTGATCAGATATATTAAAATAAATGACGTAGCGATTGAGGTTTTCTTCTTTATACAATATTTGGCCTAACGTATTATACAGATAAATGGATGGTAGGTCTTCTTTATTAGCCGCGACCATCATCAAAGTAAATCTTCCATCATTGGGGTCAGGGAATACAATTGTGGTATTTTCTAATGATTGTTCGTAAGCAGCATCAGAAAATGGATCATATACTTCAAGAGTATCTTCATTATACTGATCTGTTTCATCGTCCAGAACGGGCGGGACAGTCTTGGCGGTAGATGGTGAAGGACAAGGCCCGCTTCCCGTACAGGGTCCAAGATAATCTCCATGGGCCAGGTGTTGTATTAGACAATCACCGCATTTACCAATTAACTTTGCACACGAATCCGTGCAAGTAGCAATGTGGCATATCTCTATTTTCTTCTTGGGCGACGAAGGACATGGCGGTAAATCTACTATATCTATTACGTTTACATTAACTTCATCACTACCAGAACAACCGTTGACACCAGTTACAACTACTGTAAAATTTGTTGCTATCGTTGGGCATACAGTGATCGTTGGAGTTGTTTCACCAGTGCTCCACAAATAAGAGAATGGCCCCAAGCCGCCAGTAATCACACTTGTCAGATCAACGCAATCCGCATTTAACCCTTTAGGAAAGCCTGTGATCACAGTTCTATCCGGGCCGGCATCTGCCGTCGGAGAAGCATCAAATGTCAATATCACGGCATCACTAGCTGCAGGACAGGGCCCACCAGGATCATCGGTAGTTATGGTCAGCGTTACAGTACCTACAGTAATATCCGCAGGTGAGGGGGAATACGATGTCGTTGGGTCTGTGCCATCGTCAAAGGTGCCACTACCTGATGTAGTCCAGGTGATAGAAGAAGCTCCACCACCGAATGCTCCAGCCAAAGTAATTGGGTTCCCTGCACAAATTGTGGCGTCTGCACCGGCATTGGCAGTAGGTATCTGATCAATAGTTAAGATCATTAAATTAAGAGCAGCCACACATGGTCCAGCAGGATCATCGGTAGTCAAAGTCAATGTTACAGAACCGGCAGTTTCATCCGCGGCCGAAGGTGTATAAGTAGCTGCTAACAGTGCCGCATTGTCAAATGTTCCTGTTCCCGAACTGGTCCAAGTAGAGGCCAATGCACTTCCACTGAATGCTCCAGTCAAAGTAAATAGGTTCCCTTCACAAATTGTGGCGTCTGCTCCTGCATTAGCTGTAGCAATCTTATCAATCGTTAAGGTCATTAAATCATCAGCAGCCACACATGGTCCGGCGGGATCATCGGTAGTCAAAGTCAATGTTACAGCACCGGCAAGTTCATCCGCCGCCGAAGGCGTATAAGTAGCTCCAACAAGAGTTACATCGTCAAATACTCCTGTTCCTGAAGTTGTCCATGTTGAGCTCGATGCACTTCCACCGAATGCTCCAGCCAAAGTAATTGGGTTCCCTTCACAAATTGTGGCGTCGGCTCCTGCACTTGCGGTAGCCGGCAAAGAACAACCACTACATCCATTACCAACCGCTGCGGTTTCTGAAACAATACATCCATTATTATCTGTGACCACCACTAAGAAGATCCCTTGTGTTAATCCTACAGCCGTGGCAGTAGCTTGACTTAATGGGTCATCCCATAAATACGTAAAAGGCGAGGTACCCCCAGTAGCAGAAACTGAAGCAGTACCGTCACCTCCGTTACAACTAACGTCAGTCGCGGAGGTTGCCACGATCAGAGCAGCAGGGGAAGTAATTATAGGACAGGTCAACTCAGCGGAACAGCCATTTGCATCGGTAACCGTCACAATATAAGCTCCTAAACACAATCCATTAGCTGTCGCCGTGGTTTGAGCCAAAGGATCATCCCAAAGAAAGGTGTAGGGAGGCGTGCCACCAACCGGAGTTGCCGTAACGGTGCCATCACAGTTCCCAACACAGCTGACGCCTGTGCCACTAGATGCAACAGAAATTGCACTGATTTCAGTAATTGTGACAAAGCCAGAACTGACACATCCTCCAGGATCTGTGACAGTTACCGTACTTGTACCTGCATTCAGACCCGTGGCGGTAACAGTTGTTTGCGAATTGGGATCATCCCATAAAATGGAAAAAGGCGAAACACCTCCTAAGATTGTCACGGTTGCCTCACCATCACTACCTCCATTACAGGAAACGATGGTACTGGATGATACAGTGACGACAGGTCCCCCAGCATTATCAACCGATACTAATTCAACGCTTATACATCCATTGGCATCCGTTACAGTAGCCTTAAACACACCGGCTACTAATCCCACAGCAGTAGCTGTAGATTGAGCCCCCAAATCATCCCATAAAAAGGTGTACGGAGCAGTACCGCCCGTAGTAACAATAGATGCCTGACCATCACTAAGCCCACAAGTTGCATCAATACTTGATACGCTGAGGACGATCGGAGTTGACTCGTTGACAGTAACAGCACTTGTCACGGTACACCCGTTCACATCAGTGATCGTCACAGTGAAGAATCCCGAGCATAGGCCAGTGGCGGTAGCTTTGGTTTGAGCTAGAGCGTCATCCCATGCGAAGTTATATGGCCCAGTACCTCCAGAAGGAGTTGCCGTGGCTGTTCCTGTACAGATTCCGTTACAGCTTAAGTCTGTACCACTGCTACTTACCGACAATGGTAATGGTTCAGCAATCGCAATGCTAGTAGATGCTGTACATCCGTTCGCATCGGTAATTGTAACACCAAAAGTTCCTGCACACAAGCTGATGGCCATACTATTGGTTTGGGTTAACGGATCATCCCAGGAGTAACTATAAGGAGCAGCCCCCCCGGACGAAGCGGCATTAGCCATTCCTATACAGATTCCATTGCAGCTTAGGTCCGTAGTGCTTGTAGTTATTGACAAAGACAATAGTTCAGTTATCGTAATATTGGCAGTTGTTGCGCACCCACGTGCATCTGTAACAGTGACGTTCAATGTCCCTGAACACAGGCCGCTAGCGGTAGCATTGGTCTGGGCCAAAGGATCATCCCACAAGAAGCTATATGGCGAAGTACCGCCTGAAGGTGATGCAATAGCTGTTCCGTCACATACACCATTGCAGGATGTATTCGTTCCTGACACAGAAATTACGGGAGCAGCAGATTCGGTAACATTAACAGAAGCAATAGCTATACAACCCGTGACATCCGTAACAGTGACCGTGTATTGACCGATGGTCAAACCGATAACCGTTGTTGTAATTTGAGCAAGTGGATCATCCCAGGCGAAATTATAAGGTGCTGTACCCCCTACTGGGGTAACTGAAGCAGTCCCATCGTTTCCTCCGTTACAAGAAGCCGAAGTGGATGCAACTGTAGCCGTTATTAATGAAGAATTGTCAAGAATCTCAGTTGCTGTGACCAAACATCCATTGGCATCTGTTACTGTGACAGTATAGGTGCCCGCAGCTAATCCACCGACAGTTGAAGTAGTTTGCAATCCAGGATCGTTCCACTGGAAATTGTAGGGAGCTGTGCCTCCGGAAACTGTAACAGATACACTTCCATCCGAACCTCCACAGGTTGGTTCGATGGCGCTGGTAGTTGGCGAAATTGGAGCTGGTTCTAAAATTGTAACCGACTCTACAATAGCGCAGCCTCCAGCCTCTGTAATGGTCACATTAAAGGTTCCGGCACACAAGCCGCTAGCCGTGGCATTGATTTGAGCTCCGGGGTCATCCCACAGATAAGTGAACGGTGCTGTACCTCCTAATACCGACACTGTTGCAGAGCCGTCACAATTGCCATTACAACCGATATTTGATGTAGTGACCGATGCTGTGACCACGGTTGTGCAGACGAAAAATGATCTTGCGTCATATAAACCCCAGTCAAGATCCGCAGCCTTAAAACGAATATTAACAGAATGAAGCCCTGAACTTAAAACACCGGTCGGAATGTCAAGAAGGAGGTCATGATCGAGTGCAGGTGCTCCAATTGGTATAGGTGTCCCATTACCAGCACCGGGATCATTATCGAAAAAATATTCAGCGCTGACAATTAGTGGTGGTGGTAAAATTGGAGCCGGCGGTATTGCAGCTTCTTGTACATAAAATGGCCTTCCATCATACAAGCTCCAATGTCCGCCAACATCTTTAAAACGAATATTCACACTGTGAAATCCGGGAAGCAGGCCTATAGTTGAGACATCAAGTATTAAGTCCAGGTTACTATTAGCAGCTATTGCAATTGGAATCCCATTTCCTACTCCAGGATCATTGTCGATAAAATATTCAGCCGCCAAAATTAACCCGCAGGTATGCACCGGTGGGACTATTATCGGGGCAGCCTGGACATAAAATGGTCTCCCATCATACAACCCCCATTGACCATTGTCCTCCTTAAAACGGATATTAACCGTGTGAAAGCCAGGACTTAAAGTTCCAGTAGAAATATCAAACGTTAAATCTAGCGGATCTCCAGGTGCTCCAATATTAATTGGGGTAGCCTTTCCCACTCCAGGGTCATTATCAAAAAAGTATTCCGCTGCCACAATTAACCCGCTGGTAAGCACCGGTGGGACTATTATCGGGGCAGCCTGGACATAAAATGGTCTCCCATCATACAACCCCCATTGACCATTGTTCTCCTTAAATCGGATGTTAACCGTGTGAAATCCAGGACTTAAGGTACCAGTTGAAATGTCAAGCGTTAAATCCAGTGGATCTCCTGGTGCTCCAATACTAATAGATGTACCGTTGCCCGGCCCGGGGTCAGTATCAAAAAAGTATTCCGCTGCGAGAATTTGTTGGGCTGGAACATTATTAGCGAATCCCAGACCCAACAAAAGAAAGAAAACAAAAACCTGACTAGCCTTAAAACCGGATAATTTCGACACTTTCCGCCTAGAGTGAACGCATATACGTTTTATAACATTCTTCATATAGCTTCCCGACATTTAATTCTGCGTTCTAACCTTCACATTGAACTGGATATCATCGCCCTGTGGAACATTTGATTTGGTCATGTTCATGAAATAAATCTGGGGAATGGGGGAATCTGCCTTCTCCACCAAATCAAATGGAAAAGCACCTCCTGTGATGCCTACATCTGAGCCATCCGAGCCTCCTAAGCCATCCGGCGGCGCAAGGGCTGGAGACCCTGGTTGTAAAGTGTAGTCATTGGATAAGCTGATGAAGCCAGGACTGGCAGTTACATCATATAATGGACCAACCCCCACGCTATTATCCCCAATACTATTCGTCATACTGTATCCAAAATCAACCGTTGGGTCCGAAGCCATATTATTATTCATTGCACAATATTCACATCCGAGCGCGTTCACCCCTTGCAACACATTATTCGCAAATACGATGTTGGTGACGGACCAGAAAACTTTGTTAGATATAATGTAATGGAAAACATTGTTGGTAACTGTTACGGAATTTTTATTTGAGTTCACAATACGCCGTAGAATATTATTTGAAATTGTAACATCCGAATTATTGCCAACCAACACTGCATCTATAATTACGTTGTTGATGATTTCTACGTTTGAGACACTAGCTCCAAGTTCTACACGCTCACCAATTTTACATCTTGATATAGATATATTCTGGGTTTGAGACATGGTCAAACTCCTGACTAGATCCAATCCTATCACTCGTGAGCCAGCAGTAGCGGTACCAATAAAGCGTACGTCACCACTAATGGTTGATTTAAAGCCAAATTGATTATCGGGGTTGAAACCCGTCCCAATGATCGTTAGATTTTTACCGAATACCACAAACATTGGGTAAGGTGTAGGGGAGCCATGAATGTACAAAGTATCTCCGGGACTTGCCGCAGTTATGGCAGGTGGAACCGAGGTATATTGCCCGGCCGAAACATTTGTAAGTGCAGTATTATTATTTACCGTTAGTATTGTTGCATTCCCTGTAAATGCCGCTGTCATTAACAGTATAAAAACTATCATTTGTCTTTTCATGGTTTCTCGTTTTAAGAATATTATTCCGGTTTAAAATTTAAGTTGTTTAGCATAAAATCAATTACATAGTGTCCTAATTTTCATACATCCCAAGTAAGTTTGGTGCCTTGTGAAATACTAGAATTAAATCTCTCAAGCCTAAATATTGAATTCCCAGCGCCAACCAAACAGAAAGCGTGATGTTTAAGCAAAGTGACGGTAAGAAACATCGTATTGCCTAGAAATGGAGGTAAGTGTATAGTGCACGAATGGCTCATACTACGATAAACCGTGCCGGCTCCCATTGCAAGGACATTAGCAACATACATGCATGTAACGGCTGCGGTGACGGCTATTAAGACAGACTTTTTCAGATTCGGATATTGAACATTAATACTGTAAGCCACAAAGTTTGTAACCAACAATAAAGTACCCGATTTATCAATCTGCTCTTATAAATCCTCCTTCGGTAGACATTATTTAAAATGTCCGGGGATCGGTGTATACTTTGCACCAATCTACTCTTTAATAAAAACTGCCAGGAAAATTATTCGACAAAACACACTTATAATTAGATGAATGCTTGCGAGTTGGTGATTTCGGTATAGCGTAATTGTTTTCCGTATCCGACCGAACATCCATGTTCTCAATATACTATGCGATAAGAGCCCTGACTTTTTCGAAGATACCCAGTTTGTCCAATTTCGACGTGTTATTCTCGTTTGGTTGGATTCGTTTTAAGATTCTTGCCGGTCATAACCATACTAATATTATGGTATTAGGCATCAAGCAGGAGCCGCTGATCATCTATCGATGACTCCAATTGTCAACATCATCAGAATCCCCGGGAGACAGTCCTATGACATCTCCATTTGTATTCACACCTAAACCTAAAACGGTTCGGTTTACGTAGTTGAAATAGCTCACAACCTGATTGACCTCCAAAATCTCACCATCTTCGAATCCCGCTTTGCGAAGCGCTGCTATATCTGACTCTTTGATTTCTTTATGTGACAAGGTAAGTTTCTTTCCATACTCCAGTCCAGCTAGCTCTTTCCCTTCAAAGCTGGTGCTTAAATTGTCATTGAGAATGGATTGATGAATTTGATGTGCCCGTTGATCATCCCCCAATTCGCGTTTCATGCCCGCTAAATGGTGTGTTACGCAATAAGAACATGCATTGAGAAAGCTTACATAGATGCCCAAGGTTTCCAGGTACCATTTAGGGAGCGTGTTTGCAGAATTGTGCAATACGTTCTTATATAACGCCATATGGCCCGTCAGGGTATGAGGTCGGAGGCTGTGGATACTTAGAATATTGTCGATGTTATTGTCAGGGCCTTTTACCTGCTCATACAACTTCTTCAACCTACCTTCAGCTGCCTCATATGATATTTCATTGATCCAACTCATCTTAATTGAAAGGATTTGTAATAAATGGGAAGATACTTATACAATACGCCAGGCAATCTCAAAGAACTTCATGGCGTTGAATGTAGTTCCATCTTGATTTGCCACTTGAGTGGAACAAGGTTCGATTATGAAACAAAGGTATAAAATTCAATTTTTATACTTTTGCCAGCTCCACTGAAACGAAGATAACGATCAGCGTAAAGTTGGAACAATCAAAACTGTTATTGATTAGGTACTCGCTGCATATTGTACTCCTTTTAAAGCGATTGGGAATTATTCTCTTGCTATTTGCGGTGTGTAGGCTGCTGTTTTTTCTTATCAATCATTCCTATTTCAATATTGCATCTGTAGGGGAGGGCCTGTTCGTCTTTATACATGGGCTGCGATTTGATCTATCCGTGACCTCCTACATCTTCTTCCCGTTCATTTTGATGCACGGATTGCCGATAACGATACGTTCATCTGTCGGTTATCAGAAGATCTTAAAGATATGGTTCAATATCTGGGTATTTCTTATTCTTTTTATGAACCTGGCGGATGTTATGTATTTCCAGTATACCTTCAAACGTGCGACCGGTGATGCCCTTGATCTCCTGGTTTTGGGGGGAGATTTTATCAGACTGCTTCCACAGTTTTTATATGATTTCTGGTACCTGGTCTTGTCTTGGGTCGCCCTCATGTGGTTCAGCAATAAGCTATACACGCGTTTTGGCAACCCTCCACAGGAGAAGACATCAGGTGTAAAAATGCAACTGTTATGGCTGGTAGGTATCGTTTTGATGAGCATCATTGCCGGGCGTGGTGGATTGCAGTTAAAGCCAATAGGCATCATTACGGCAGGATTCAACACTTCACCTCAGAATATTCCGCTGGTTCTCAATACACCTTTTACGGTTTTAACCACTTTAGGCAAGGAGGAGTTGGAAGAAGTTAGTTTTTTTAAACAGGATGAGCTAGCAGCGGTGTACAGTCCAGTGCATCAATACTCAGCTGCACCTGATTCTGTCAAGGCTCTTAATGTGGTGGTATTGATTATGGAGAGTTTTTCTAGTGAGTACTCTGCAGTATTCGGGAACCGTTCCAATACCTTCACCCCAACATTGGATTCACTCTCAGGTAACGGCATGGTATTTTTGCGCTGTTTTGCCAATGGAAGAAAGTCAATTGAAGGGATACCGGCGATAACAGCTGGATTGCCCAATCTTATGGACGAGCCATATATAACTTCAATATTTGCGGGGAATAATGTTCAGAGTATTGCAGGGAATTTGGCCGGAAATGGGTACTCATCTTCCTTCTATCACGGTGGAGCCAATGGCACGATGGGATTTGATGCCTTCGCGATTGTATCAGGTTATCAGCGATATGAAGGTAGAAAGGAATATGATAATGATGCCTACTTTGATGGGAAGTGGGGCATTTTTGACGAAGAGTACTTTCAATATTTTAAAGAAGGACTGGATCAGCAACAACAACCATTCAGTTCATGTTTTGTGTCCCTTTCTTCACATAATCCCTACATAATCCCTAAACGTTATGATTCAGTCTTTAAAGCCGGGCCACTGCCCATTCACCAAAGCATCCAATACGCAGATTATGCTATGGGTCAATTTTTTGAAGCAGCCGCGCAAACTGATTGGTTTGACAATACGCTCTTTGTGATAACTGCCGACCACTGCGCGCAGGCGGAGGACAACTACTATAAGAATAGAGTGGGTATGTATTCTGTACCTTTGTTGTTCTATCACCCAAAAGGAGGATTAAAGGGGGTAAGCAATCGGGTGACTCAGCAAATAGACATTCTCCCGTCTGTAATGGATTATTTAGGATATGGGTCGGCATTTGTCGGTTTTGGCAATTCTGTATTTGAAGAAGAAAATGGAGGGTTTGCCATTAATTATTTGAATGGTTTACACCAGTTGATACAGGCGGATTATGTGTTGCAGTTCAATGGAGTGGAGACTGTTGGACTGTATAACTATGAGGTGGATAAAAATTTGTCAAATAACCTAGCAAGATCGGAATCTGAGGTGACGGTGCCTATGGAGAAGCTTTTAAAGGGGATTATTCAATCATACAATTATCGACTGATTCACAACCAGCTTACCGTTACCAAAGGTTCTTGAGATGAGTAAGAAGAAGATTTGTTTTATTGTCAACCCCATCTCAGGTTCTCAGAAATCGCGTCAGATTAATAGGGTCTTTTTGGCAGCGCACTTAGATGCGGATAGATATGATTTTGACATCTTGCATACAGAGCACAAGGGCCACGGTATGGAATTAGCTAAAAAAGCTATTGTGGAGGGTTGTGATGTTGTTACTGCTGTGGGAGGAGACGGAACCGTTCGAGAGATCGGATCCGTGCTGGTTGACACCGATAAGGCGATGGCAATCATCCCCACTGGATCAGGTAATGGCTTCTCTCGGGACCTTGGTATTCCGATGAATTTAGAGGGCGCCCTGGCGGTGATTAATGCAGGAGCACAGAGAGCAGTTGATACGGGTAAAATCAGGTCGCTTAAAGAAGTGCCCGCGAAGTGGACAAGTTTCATGTCGAACGCTGGTATCGGATTTGACGCCTATATGTCTGATAAATTTGATAAGCTGGAAAAGCGCGGATTGTGGTCGTACATAAAAGCAATTTGGAAAGAGTTTTGGGCCTATGAAATTCATGAATACCGCTTGGTCATCGATGGGAAAGAAATAAAAAGAAAGTCGTGGCTAATTACGTTTGCGAATGCTTGCCAGTATGGCAATAATGCCACTGTTGCGCCAAATGCACTGCTGGACGATGGCTTATTTGATGTGTGTATTGTGCCAAAGTTTCCGAATTGGAAATTGCCCATACTGCTGTATCGTTTCTTCCATAATTCCATCGACAAGAGCGGCTACCTGGAAGTTATTCGTGGAAAATCCATCCAAGTGTTTAAGAAGGTGGCTTATGCCCAAATAGATGGGGATTTTATTCAGTTGGAAGAAAATTTGGAGGTAGAGATCAATCCAGCGTCTTTAAAGGTAGTGGTGCCAAAGGTAGTGGTGCCGAAATAGCTTTACATAACCTTTAATCGGGATCGCTAATCCGCTTTTTTTTGATAATCAACAGATCTGTCTATTCCTGATAGCAAGGTGTTGTTTTGACGCAATCATAGTGCTCATCTTCATCCTATTCAAAATCCTTTGGATCTTAACTGAAATCAGTACAACTAAGACAACGATTAGGATAACGTTTGATCCTACACAATTCGTAAATTTGAAAGCGCTCAATTGGAAAGAGGAGTATAGAGGCCGGCTGATCATGACTTATGGACCGGTTGTGYACKCCACAARTCGATATGAATTAAAGTCACCTAAGAATGYCCAAGAAAAAAAAGAACATCGTTTACTCAACCAATCCCAACTTCAAYTATGAAAGCGAAGACGATGAAGGYARTAWAACRTTGWCGCCCSRGGARCAAACAYTRTATGTYCATTTTGARAAGAAGCACCGTGCAGGCAAGAAGGTTACTYTRGTAGAGCGATTTGTWGGAACYGAGGAAGATTTGAARGMGCTTGCTACCTTACTCAAAAARAAGTGTGGRGTRGGAGGGAGYGCGAAAGAAGGGGTTGCRATCATTCAGGGCGATCACTGTGARAAGATCAAGGARATCCTGATRGGAGAAGGWTATAGGGTTAAGGGGTGAGMTTTGAAGATTAAAGTAWAAAGTARAAAGTAWRAAGKWKAARSYWRWWRSYWAWWGSYTAWWGYCYATTGCCTATTGCCYATTGCCTATTGCCYWTYGMCYATTGCCYMTTKCMYMTTKCCMATTGCCTATTGTTTATTGCCTACCGCCTTTTGGACATTGCGTATTGCACCTTTCCTATTGCCCATTGCTTATTGCCTATTGCCTATTGCTTATTGCCTTTGGACCATTGCCAATTGCTCATTGCCCATTGCCTACCCGCCTAGAGATTAACCAACGGTCGTGCTTCTTTCTATTAAGCTTTCATAGAGCGCCTCATACCGGGGCAAAATGTAATCGATGTTGAACTTTCGCGCATGTTTAAGGGCATTGACTCTAAATTGACTGAGTTTATCCTCATTACTTAGTAGGTCAACCGCATTTTTGGCCATGTCTTTAATGTCGCCTACATTGCTCAT
>JAESRW010000210.1:13609-15515 GCA_016764395.1 Flavobacteriales bacterium | reverse complement strand
GATGTTCCTCCACCGGAGAGATTCGGAGTGAAAGACATTGAAGATGTCAACTGGAAAAATTATACGGATTCACTTACCTGTACAGAGTGTGGAAGGTGTACTTCCGTTTGTCCGGCCAATATTACCGGCAAATTGCTTTCTCCAAGAAAGATAATGGTTGACGTTCGAAAGAGAATGAACGTCAAGGGCCCGGGCTTGGCAAAAGATGAAAATTATACCGATGATAAATCATTGGTCGGAGATTATATCAGTACTGAAGAATTGTGGGCGTGCACCACGTGTAATGCTTGTGTGCAAGAGTGTCCAGTCAATATTGATCACGTATCGTTGATTGTGGATATGCGGAGAAGCCTGGTAATGGAGGAATCCAATGCACCGCCTGAGCTCGTACAGATGTTCACCAATATCGAAAATAATGGTTCGCCCTGGCAATTCTCTCCGGATGACAGGATGAATTGGGCCAACGGAATTATAGCGAAGTCATAAATTATGGAAGAAGAAAATTTAGCATCCGAAAGCAATGAAAGTCCGGAAAGTGCAGCGCCCAAAAGTGATGCCGGAGCGACTGCGATGACTTCCGAACCTGATACCGTTGCAGATACCATCACGGTTCCGACCATGGCAGAGTTGAGTGCCAAAGGCGAGTCCCCTGATGTCTTATTTTGGGTAGGTTGTGCCGGTGCTTATGACGACAGGTATCAGAAAGTGACGAGGGACTTTGTGAAGATTTTGCATCACCTCAAAATCAATTATGCCGTTCTGGGAATTGAGGAGAGCTGTACAGGCGATCCAGCCAAACGGGCGGGTAACGAATTTGTTTACCAGATGCAGGCCATGCGCAACATTGAGCTCATGAATGGTTATGGTGTTAAAAAGGTAATCACTGCTTGTCCACATTGTTTTAACATCATTAAAAACGAATATCCTGAGTTGGGGGGTGAATATGAAGTGCTTCACCATTCAACTTATCTGCAACAGCTCATCAATGCTGGGGTATTGAAAGTCGCGGGAGACGGTGAATTCAAAGGCAAAACCATTACATTTCATGATTCCTGCTACCTAGGAAGGGGTAATGATATCTATGAGGCCCCCCGTGAGTTACTACGAGCTCTAGATGGCAACCTGGTGGAGATGAAGCGCAATAAAAGTAAGGGATTGTGCTGTGGGGCCGGTGGAGCCCAAATGTTTAAAGATGCAGAGAAGGGAGATAGGGAAGTAAATATCGAACGGTCGGAGGAGGCCCTCGAACTTCAACCTGATGTGATTGCAACTGCATGTCCATTTTGTATGACGATGATGTCGGATGGTGTTAAGCATTTTAACAAAGAGAAGGACGTAAAGGTCATGGACCTCGCAGAATTGGTAAGTAAATCCAATAATCTTTAAATGCCTACTTACAGAGATTTACCGGGCCATTCAAAGGTGTGGATTTACCAGGCCAACCGGGTATTTGACAAGGGTGAATTGKCTGAGATAAATGAGCTCTCTACTCAATTCTTGAGTCAGTGGCAAGCACATGGCGAATCCTTGTATGCAGCGATAGAGGTTTTCTATGACTTATTCATCGTGGTCATGGTTGACGAGGAAGTCGCTACCGCCACAGGTTGTTCCATCGATAGTTCTTTCAGGTTTATCCAGGATTTGGAAAAGCGCCTGGGGATATCTTTACTTGATCGGATGAATGTAGCTTATCGACTCCAAGGAAAGATTAGGATCAGTAGAATAGATGAATTTGAGGGCATGATTCAAGAAGGTAAAGTGAATATGGAGACAATTGTGTTCAATAATCTGGTTGATAAGAAAATTGATTTCGATTCAAAGTGGGAGGTTTTGTTAAAAGACTCATGGCACAGAAAATTACTGGACTAAAGATCTGGAWATGASRGGTGACCCAGAAGNNAARGYA
>JAESRW010000210.1:0-13604 GCA_016764395.1 Flavobacteriales bacterium | reverse complement strand
ATTTCYGGATGGAGGTTTAAAWTWTACGARGTYATTTTYGGCTACGATACYATTGCCGGTAAACTCTTYGAYCTTGGCCTCATCATCGCAATTGTGCTCAGTGTTCTGGTAGTGATGCTGGAGAGTGTGACCGAATATCGAGCGCAATTTGGAGAGCTTTTTAAGTACCTGGAGTGGACGTTCACCTTACTGTTCACGGTAGAATACATAGCGAGAATTGTTTCCATTGGAAAACCTATACGATACGTATTGAGTTTCTATGGCCTTGTCGATCTGCTTTCACTGCTTCCGTCCTACCTCGCCTTGATTTTTCCTCCGGCCTATTTTCTGGTCGATATCCGTACAATTCGATTACTTCGAGTATTCAGGATTCTCAAGCTTACCAGGTATATGCGAGCCTCGAGAATTTTGGGGGATGCGATCAAGAATAGCAGTGCCAAAATAGCTGTGTTCTTGTTGGTGGTTTTTACCATTGTAATTATTGCAGGAACGCTCATGTACCTGATCGAGGGAGAAGAACATGGCTTTAACAATATTCCACACAGTATCTACTGGGCCATTGTAACCCTCACTACAGTTGGTTATGGTGATATAGCACCCACAACAGCGCTTGGTCAGATAGTGGCTTCAGCGCTGATGATTATGGGTTATGGAGTGATTGCCGTCCCAACTGGAATTGTGGCGGTGGAAATGTCAGAGGTTAAAAAGATAACGACCACCACAAAAACAAAAGCGTGTACAAACTGTGCGTTGGAAACGCACGATAAGGATGCGAAATTTTGCAAGCGTTGTGGGTTTGGGTTGTTGAATTAGTGATTGCCACACTAGCGCCACTCAAAGATATCTGTCCGGTCCTTAGGACGCAGCTTGGCAAGCCATCTAAAACCCTTCAATTGTAATTCGCTTTTGGAAATCTTGTCGATAGGGTGTAGTACCGCCGTTGGCATATTGATAAAGGTAATGTCGGTAATGTCATTCTCTTCAACAGAGATCATCATATCACTGCATTGGGCCAGGTTTACCCCAATAAATGTGCTGTCTTCTTCTTGTGCGAAATAAATAGTCTCTCCATTGCCTTTCACTTTGATCTTGTCGAGGCTATTATCTACAAACAAGCCTTTCATATTCTTTCCCTTGATCTGGTTGTATCGAATCGAATCGACTTGCGATACGATGAAGGCATGAGCCTGAAAGTCGAGGGATTCAATCCCGCCATTACCGCGTTTAATATTGATAAAGTCAGCGGTCATTTGATTTTTTTCACTCCAAATAATGGGGTCCCTGAATAGTTGAATGGTCGAGTCGGCATAAGAGAATACAATTGAATCACATTTTCCCTGCATGTCAGATTTAAAAAATCGCACTTTGTGATAGGCGTACAATACTTTTGAGGTGCCGGTACTGTCAAATCCTGAGCGCAGTGTATCGGCATGTAGAAATAGTGAATCATCTTCATAGATGTCAATCATTACAGCCTGAATGGTCACCATAGCAATGTCCTGTTTTTCGTAATACTCCCCGAACTGGCCGCTGATAATAATATTTTGGGTGGTGTCAATAATTTCAACATTTCCAATGGCCTTTCCATAACCCAAATCCCGGTTGTAGAAGAGGCTGTCGCCTGATAAAGACTGTTCATTTGTCAGAATCTTCGCCCGCTTGCTGAAGGCTGACCTGTTCGTTTGTGTGTTGTACCAACCTGCCTCACAATAGATGGTGTTTTCCTTAGACTTGATCGTAGTAGGCCCATGAAAGATTGCTTCTTCATTTTTAGAGTTATACTCCAAGGTGTCAGCTGTTATCGTATATTTTGGATTCACCAAAACTACATCACCACTAAAAAAGAAAATTTTAGAATGGGATTCATAAACACCAATTTGGCTGGTAAGCACATTCACACTATCAACCAGGGTACCACCAGTTGTGTAAAGAGAACTGTTGGTGGTCAGATTGTGAGTCATTGACTTGGTAGTCAGTTTCGTGTCATCGTGTAGGAGTACTACGTTCCCATTGATATCGGCCAGCTTGGTATTGCCGTTATAATGCAGCGAATCACCTGTTATCGTAAAACCTCCACCCTGTTTTATCCGAACGTGGCCATAGGCATCAAGCGCATTGGTTTTTGGATAGAGGAATGCACTGTCGCAGTACATAAGAACCTCCTCATGTCTAAAGGACACATTGCCTTTCAAACGGCGAGTTTTTTTACCCTTCTCTTCTACAAACTCGAATACATCCGCGTGTTCAAGCTTGATCTTGGTGGGTTTCTTCTGTCCAAAAGCCAGGGCAGGAAGGAAACAAATTGCAAACATGACAACCTTCCTGATCATTGCGTATTCTCTTGAATATCTTGAAATCATCCTAATCGCAGGCGAATTTACGAATTCGTCCTCCTTAAGCGTTTATCGACATCTTAATATTTGTGAATGGAGTTGCTGAGCCAATCATATCTGAGTCGATTCGTATATTAGTGGAGCTGAAATTTCATGTTTGTAGTGGAATATGTACAACCTATTAATCGATAAATGATCTTGATCGCCGACAGTGGCTCTACCAAAACTGATTGGATGCTCCTGGAAGGAAGTGGCCAATGCAGATCGTTCAAAACGTTGGGAATCAACCCTTATTTCCTGAATAGGGAAGAAATAATCGGAATTGTGAAAGAGGATCGGGGCTTAAGTGCTGTCGCTGATCAGGTAAAGGAGCTGCATTTCTATGGTGCAGGATGTACAGAAGTCATACATATTGAGCAAATCAGTGGAGCCATGCGTACCCTATTCGCTCAAAGCACTGTCGAAGTAAAGACTGATATGGTAGGAGCTGCCAGAGCCGTGTTGGGTAAGAGAGCTGGGATTGCGGCGATATTAGGGACGGGGTCCAATTCATGCACTTATGACGGGGAGGACCTGGTTTATTCGCTCCCATCGCTCGGCTATTTATTATCAGATGAAGGGAGTGGAATGTATATTGGCCGCTTGTTCATTAAGAGCTTATTGTTCGGTGAGCTCTCCCTCGAAATTCGGAATGCTTTTGATAAATACTACGGATTAACACAGGCAGATATTATCACCGCAACATTGAGTAAGCCCATGCCCAATCGATTTTTAGCTTCCTTTTGCGAGTTCTTTGCGGCCTATCTGGGCGATCCAGCGGTAAGGGCTTTGGCCAAGCAGGGCTTTCGCGATTTTATGAGGGTCCATGTAGCAAGCTATGACAATTTTGAGAATTTGCCTTTGGGATTTGTAGGGTCGGTTGCCTATTTTTATCAGGAGCCTTTGCGTGAAGTAGTTGCGGAGTATGGTATTGAAGATGTAACCATCATTCGTTCCCCAATAGAAGCACTTGGAAGGTATCACGGCTAAGCTGCACCATTCAACATAGACGATGCATTAAAGCATCCACTGGAGGTAGTCCACGTATACGAAGCATCAAGCATCTGACCCCCTACAACCAATTAACCAATAACGAACAACCCTTCTCTATCCAACTAGCGTATTCCCCTCAGCATACTTGTAAGAGGTACTAATTACCTTTCTTCCGAAAATATAGGCCACCGATAAAGTGCCAACCCGCCCGATGTACATGGCCAAAATCTCGATAACCTTACCAGCATCTGAAAGTTCTGGAGTGATACCCATTGAAAGTCCGGTAGTGGTAAAGGCGGATACGGATTCGAAGAGTACGTCCATGAAATCACGATTGGGCATGGCCAGTATATGTGATTCTGTAATAGTGAGTAAAAGGCACGTGAGGGATGTGCCGAGAAGGAAGAAGAAACAAACGGAAATGGCCTTAAATATTAAATCGTGAGGGATGGATCTTTTGAAGAGTTCAGCATCTCTTTTTCCGGTGATCGTTGCGATGGCGGATGCATATAAGAGTGCAAATGATGAGGTGCGGATACCTCCTCCACTCGATGCTGAACCCGCCCCGACGAACATCAGAAACATGAAGATAACCAGCATAGGGATCGTACAATCTTTTAAATCCACGGTATTGAAACCAATGTTCCTGGGAGTGATAGCCTGAAATAAGGAAGTGACAATAGACTCCAAAAAACTTTTCCCTTGCAAGGTGTTGTTATATTCCAAAAAGAAAAATGCGACCATGCCCAATGTGATCAACCCCAAAGAAAAATAGATTGAGATTTTGCTGCTAAAACTGATCTGTTTCCAGGGGTATTGCCACCGGTCTTTGAGCTTGCTATAGTTAAACAAATCGAACAGCGGAATGAATCCCAGCGTTCCAATGAACATCAATCCGATGATGACTGTGTGAAGGCCATAGTTGAGGTGTACGGCCTCATTGGTGAAGCCATTTGAAAATAAGGAAAACCCACCGTTATTGAAGGCTGAAATAGAATGAAATATTGAAGAAAATACTTTCTCTGAATAACTGGTGAACCCTGCTTCATTGGTCCATGTATAGTAGATGAGAACAGCTCCTATCACCTCAATAACAAAGCTCCATAGAATAATTTTTCGCAGCATCCCCTGAGCGGTGAAATGTGACTCATGTCCACCAAAAAAGTCCTCTGTGACCTGGTGCTGTATCATGCTGATTTTAAATTTGGAGAACAAAGTAAAGAACACACCAAAAGCGATTACATTCAATGCTCCAATCTGCATCAGCGCCATAATGATCAAATGCCCTTTGGGAGAATAGAAGGTTGCTGTATCCACTACGATCAAACCCGTAACGCTTACCGCGCTGGTAGCAGTAAACAAGGCGTCGATCAATGACATGCTTCCCTCCTGCACCGTAGCTTCGGGTAACATGAGCATAAGGGTGCCGAAGAAGATGATGATGATAAATGACAGCAGGAATAGGTAAGATGGGTGCACTTTGATCCGGGGAAATAATTCCGAGGATTTCCCGATTTCCATGATTACAAGCATGAAAAGCAAAGATTGAATGAAAATGGAGTCGATCTCTATTGATCCTAGGTAGCCTAAGGACTCGAGTACCCTTTGGGTAATCAGTTTCTTGAATAAAATATCACTGATTCCCTCAGTAAGTAAAAACCCCACCAGAATCCCTTCAAACCAAGTGTTCTTAAGAAAAGACGTTATATCGAAGGCAAACATCAGCCGGGTGAAATACCGCAAGACGTAGAAAGAAAAGCAAACTTTAATGATCAACAACATCCCCTGTTCGGTCTGGTTGTCAATATCAAACCCGTGGATGTAAAGCAGTGTTCCAAGGGCGATGATTGAAACAGCAAGGCTGATTCTCCACAGTATTTGAAGAACTTTGTCCTTACTATCGTAAATCGCGAGGTTGAGCCGTTCTCGTAAATTAAGCCCCATCCTATACAGCGCGTAGTGTTCCTGTCATTTTGAGCTTTGTACTCATCCGGTAAGCAGTGCTTTAGCTTCTTTCAACAATTGATCTTTGTCAATGGGTACAACCCCCACTTTCTCACACACGATTCCTCCAGCTAAATTGGAGAGTTCGGCCATGACTCTTGGTGGTGCCTTCAAGGCGAGACATAAAGACGCAACTCCAATTACCGTATCCCCAGCTCCTGATACATCCGTAATGTCACGAAAATGTGCAGGTATCGTTTCATTGCTCTCACAATTTGCCACGTATACGCCCAATTCCGAAAGTGTGACAAGCACCAGGTGATGTCCCTTTTCCTGAATCAGCGTATCAACCGCTCCTTCTATTTCGGAAATGTTATCCTGGTTGATGTCTATTTTCATGCCCTCTCTAATCTCCTTCAAATTGGGCTTGAACAGGGAAACATTTTTATAATTGTTGAAGTTCTTTTTCTTGGGATCAACTGCGACAGCAATGTTTAAAGAAGCTGCTTTTTCAATGACAGCATCAATAACTCCCTTGGTGATTAATCCTTTATCGTAATCCTCAAAAATGATGGCATCAATCTGATTGTTTTCCAAAGCGCTGCTAACCGAAGCAATCAATGCCGCTTCGTCCTCTTTACTCAGGTTCGTCTCAATTTCCTCATCTACTCTTAGCATCTGATTGCTCCCACTTAACACCCGTGTCTTCACCGTTGTTTTCCTATCTGTACTCTGGATGATACCAACGTCTGACAAAGATTGAGCGCGCAATAGCTCACAAAATTGGGCGCCTTTTTCTTCTTTGCCAATCACGGAATAGATCAACGGAGTGGCGCCGAGGGCTTGAATATTGAGCGCCACATTAGCGGCCCCACCCAGGCGGTTTTCCATCTTCTCAATGGAAACAATCGGTACTGGAGCCTCAGGTGATATGCGGTTGACCTTGCCCCACATGTAAGAATCGATCATCACATCTCCGATGACCATGATCTTTAGTTTGTTGAAAGCACTAAAGAGGTCCTCTATTTCTTCGGTCTTCATCTCTTTCTCTTCGAATTTAATGTGGGGCCTCCTGTTGCCAGATCGGTCTCTCACACTTCATTGCTCTGTGTTCTGCTCCTGCGTATGCTGGTTTCCTTTCAGTTTATCTTAGCTTAGCGAGTGCAGCGCCTATTCGTATAACAGATTCTCTTATAGTATCTTCAGAACAAGCGTAGGAGATTCTTATAAACTCCGGTTCACCAAAGGCCTCTCCGGTAACCAGGGCCACGTGCGCCTCATTGAGTAGATACATGCAGAGATCAGAAGCACTCTCAATTTTCATTGCTCCATTGGTCTTTCCCAGATAATAAGCAATATTGGGAAACACGTAGAACGCTCCTTGGGGAACGTTTGTTGTCATGCCCGGAATGTCCTTCAAAAGCCCCAATAAAAGATCTCTCCGAGTCAAGAAGATATCTCTCATAGCTTGAGTAGTCTCTTTATCCATGTTCATGGCTGCTTCTGCAGCTTTTTGTGAGATAGTCGAGGCACCTGAGGTAAATTGTCCTTGGATTTTGATACAGGCCTTCACAATCCAATCAGGAGCACCAATGTATCCAATTCTCCAACCAGTCATTGCAAAGCCTTTTGAAACACCGTTGACCGTAATTACGCGATCCTTGATGAAATCAAAACTAGCAAGACTCACGTGTGTGCCTTCAAAAATGATATGCTCGTAAATCTCATCGGCTATCACATATAGGTCTTTGTGTTGAATAATGACCTCTCCAAGTGCTCTAAGCTCATCACCACTATAGACTGATCCAGATGGATTGCAAGGAGAGCTAAAAATGATCAATTTGGTCTTATCTGTAATCGCAGCTTCCAATTGATCGGGTGTAATTTTGAAATCGTTTTCAAGGCTTGATGGAACCATCTTCGGCGTTCCTTCAGCCATTTTTACCATTTCTATATAACTCACCCAATAGGGAGAAGGGAGGAGCACTTCGTCTCCAGAATTCACCATTGAAAGCACAACATTGGCGATTGCCTGCTTGGCACCCGTGGATACCACAATTTGTTTGGGCTCGTAATCGAGATTATTGTCTCTTTTAAGTTTATCTGAAATAGCTGCTCTCAACTCTGGAAATCCAGGCACAGGAGAATAGTGTGTGATATTGTCCTCTATGGCTTTAATGGCGGCTGCTTTAATTACATCAGGCGTGTCGAAATCAGGCTCTCCGATACTCAGATTAATTACATCAACTCCTTTTGCACGTAGTTCCCGGCTTTTGCGCGACATGGCCAGGGTGGCAGATTCCGCGAGTCGGTTTATCCTGTCTGATAAGCTGTTCATACACCACAAATCTATGAAATTTAGGGTCAAGGGAACCAGAATACTGATAAGGAATTTGCTCGTGACAGCCTATTTCGTTTTCGCTAAATCTAAGGTGACTGGAAGGAAGTGAGAAAAGGGGTCTTTCCGGTTGAATTGAAAAGGGAACATTGCTGACCCTTCGGTAGGGTAATGATCGGAAGTCTTCGACGGTGAACGCGCATTTATGGGTCTTCAGGGGACATCATTAGTTTATACCTAGGTGTGGTTGTTCAATCCATATGCCGTCTGAATCAGTTGGAAGCGTTAACGTTGCTTTTATAAACGCCTTATTATTATCTTTACCCACCAATTTTGACGATATCATATCAGGTATGGTCGTTTTTTTGTGAACAAAATAAAGAATCAGTGGACTACGTTTTTGACATTCTAAAAATAGTGCTGCCAGCCGCCATGGTTTTCTTAACTGCATTTTATGCGATTAAGAAATTTCTTGAGAATGACCAGCAGAAGCGGAGCCTGGAACTCCGTAAAGAGGGTCAAACCGTGGTGACACCCATACGCTTGCAAGCGTATGAAAGGGTGGTGATGTTCCTGGAACGGATTGGTCCTGAATCACTGTTGGGAAGACTTGACAAGACAGGGATGACCGCAAAAGAATTACAATTGAGTCTTATTGGAACCATCAACAACGAGTTTAATCACAATCTCTCTCAGCAGCTTTATATGTCCAATGAGGCATGGCTCAAAGTCAAAGCTGGCAAGGAAGAGATGATCAAGCTGATTAATATCGCCTCCAGTAAATTGGAGATGAATGCATCAGGAGCCGCATTGAGCAAGATGATCCTGACGCTAACCATCCAGGTTGGAAAGCTGCCCGTACAAGAGGCGGTGGATTATCTTAAAGCGGAATTGAGGCAGTCATTCTGAGAGTACGAATACGAATGGTTCGACAAAGCTCACCACAAGTTTGTACGAATGCAATATATCAGTTATGCGAGTACTAAGGAAGCATGACCTGGTATATCCTGATTTGAGTTATGATATTGTGGGATGCGCTTATGATGTTTACAATGAAATTAGCCTTGCTGATTAATTTTTCAAGTACAGAAGTCTCCATTAAACGAGTGCTCAATATTACCTAATTCGTACATTCGTATAGATTAGTATTCGTAACCATGAAGAAGAGAAAAGAGCATTTTAAGACAAGCTCCGGTATTGAAGTGAAACGCATTTACGCGGATCCCAATATCGATCAGGAGAAGCCCGGAGAGTTTCCGTACACCAGGGGAGTCCAAGAAGAAATGTACCGCACTCGTTTGTGGACCATGCGGCAATATGCAGGGTTTTCTACAGCGGAAGAATCCAACAAGCGATACAAGTATTTATTGGCCCATGGAACGACCGGTTTGTCGGTCGCATTTGATCTTCCAACCCAGATCGGTTACAATTCTGATCACGAGCTGTCAGAGGGAGAAGTGGGTAAGTCCGGTGTTGCCATTGATTCACTCAAGGATATTGAAACCCTCTTTGACGGAATAGAGTTGGCGAAGATTACCACGTCAATGACCATCAATTCTACTGCGGCCATCTTGCTCGCCATGTACATCACCCTGGCCAAAAAGCAAGGCGCTGATCTCAGCCAAATTTCGGGTACTATCCAAAACGATTTGCTCAAGGAATATGCAGCCAGGGGCACTTATATCTATCCGCCGAAACACTCAATGCGGATCATTACCGACATTTTTGAGTATTGCACGGCCCACGTTCCAAAATGGAACACCATATCAATCTCTGGTTACCATATCAGGGAGGCCGGGGCGACAGCCGTTCAGGAGTTGGCATTTACACTGGCGAACGGGAAGGCCTATTTAAAAGCGGCCATTGAGAAAGGTTTGGACATCAACATATTTGCTAAACGCCTTTCGTTTTTCTTTAATGCACACAACAATCTCTTTGAAGAAACGGCGAAATTTAGAGCTGCCAGAAGGATGTGGGCAAAGATTACCAAGGAGCTCGGTGCAACCGAGGCCAAGGCACAAATGCTGCGTTTTCATACGCAAACTGGAGGATCCACTTTAACAGCTCAGCAGCCTAAAAATAATATTGTTCGGGTTACCCTTCAGGCGCTTTCAGCGGTGCTGGGTGGAACACAATCCTTGCATACCAATGGATTTGATGAGGCGCTTTCTCTCCCGACAGAAGAGGCCGCTCAGCTAGCGGTTCGCACTCAACAAATTATTGCTTATGAAAGTGGTGTCCCTGATACAGTTGATCCTCTTGCAGGTTCCTACTATGTCGAGACACTCACCAATGAAGTAGAAGTAGCAGCCTGGGATTATATCAATCGTATTGACGCGATGGGTGGTTCGGTAGCTGCTATTGAGGAGGGTTTTATCCAAAGAGAAATAGCYGCTTCAGCCTATAAATACCAGGAGGATATTGAAACRGAAGARGAGGTATTGGTGGGCGTCAATAAGTTTAGGTCAGATGAAAAGGCCAACGAGGAAATATTTACTGTTGATGATTCTATTCGGCAGGTACAGATCGATAAGATTGAAGCGCTTAAAGCGGAGCGGGACAATGAAGCGGTAGCCCAAGCGCTGACCCAAATAGGGAAGCACGCGGATGATGGTACCAATCTAATGCCGGCCATCATAGTAGCAGTGGAAAATTATGCAACGCTTGGCGAGATTGCCGATGTGATGCGTGAGGCTTTCGGGGAGTTTACTGGATAGTATAACAATTATCAGATAGGGAGTAACTCATCAGTATAAGTTCAAAGTTGGTTTAACCGCTCCGCGTGTCGCTGAAGCTTTAGCGGTGGCACAAAAATCGCAAAGGTTTGCCCACCTTCGTGCGCCGTAGCACTTCGGTGCACAGGCGCAAAGGGCGCAGGGGGTTAAATTATGTCTCGTCCTAACAAGGGTTATGGTTTTTGAATTAATCCTGCGATAGGTTTACAGTTGATTTTTAGTTCAGGTTTGCGCTCCTTGCGCCTCTATTGCGTTCATTGTCACTACGCTTCACAGCTTTTAGCGACGGAGCGCGGTTAATTTTATCGTGTATTTTTATTCTCTGACTAGTCACTCACTTTCTTATAAGTACCACACGATGAACGAGTCCATGTTCAATCGCACGAGACATTTATTCCAATATTCTCAATATTAACTGTGCCTTCGGTATTGTCAAATTTTACAACCGACATGGGATAATTCATACTATAACCATCGTAATCTTCAATCGCTACGGGATCATAGTCTGCATAGAAACGGCGCGCTTGACTTTTGGATGAACCGGCAGTTTGAAATTCCAGGAAGTGGGTAACCGATCCTGTTTTAGACAGGTAGATGAAATAATGTTTGTTGCCTTCCAGGAATATGGACAGGGAGCCGGTGGTGGTGTGCATCACATATTCATCTCCTGAAGTCGTTTCAAAAATGTTTACTGAAAGCGTATCACAACTATAAGTTGTGGCATCTTTGTTCGAGCAGATCATAGTGACCTCCAGCGCTATGGTTTGGCCTTTTCCTGGGCTAGTTCCAGGTATCTTGGACTGTCCTACATAGGGTAGGAAACATAGTAGGGCATAGATGATCAATATAATCTTGAAATCCAGCATTTGAAGGAAAGTAGGTATCACTTTGGCTTTTGTAGTAGTTCTCATGTTGTTGGTTTTAATGATTGTTCACTTTTATTACGCCATGAGAAGAGGGCAGGTTGGGCTTTTCAGTGCGCCTTGCACTTAAAGGTTTGTAGGACTGAACCTATCGCCAAAAATGGTCTGATGGTGGTGTGGGTTAGGGGGAGACCATAAGCTTGCCAGAGCCTAGAGGCTGGCTGTCAGAGATCAATCGAAAGAGGTGGAGCCCGCTTTTTAGGTTGCCTTTTTGAATAACATATTCTTCCGAGTTGACAAGCCGCTGCTCACGTACCAATTCTCCGATTGAATTGAAAATCAACAGGGAGGTGTAGGTATTGTTTGGGTTGTCGAAGGTGAGTACTGCCTGATTGGAGAATGGGTTGGGGTGAATTTCAATATGGGCCGGGTTGAGCTGATCTTCGTTCATGCCGCCTAAAACAAGATCGCAATTGGTTGGTGTGCCCAATAAGATGGTATCCTCTATCTGAAAACACCTCAAAATACATTGGTATTCAAAACATGATCCCCAAAACTCAAATAAGCCGGCCTGACAACCCAATCCTTCAATCATAGGAGCAATATTCGAGTTTATGCTGCGCCTGTATTTCGCACCAACTAGAACAGAGTCAATTGAGGATACTATGGCAATAGTATCAAAGCACGCAAAATTTGGATAGGGAATCTGGAAGGTATCTCCAACCTCCAAAGAGAAGTTATATAATAGTCTTTCGGAAGTGTCGGCCGAGTCCACGTAATAAACATGTTTCAGCAGCGTGTCATTTCTATAGGCTCCGATATATTCCTCGGAGATGCTCAAATCCGAACGAGAATAGAACAGTTGGCTATAAACTTGGCCACCTATAGTGGTGTCTTCATTCCCGACTCGATAGTGTTGAACCCAATTAAATTCACCCTGAAATCCCTGCCAACATTCCATGCCCCAAACCGCGTTTGAATCAGGGAATGGTACATATTTGCTTGAGTCCTTAACGGCGAAAAGATCCAATGATAAAGTTAGGATAACGACTAAAAGCAGTCCTGTATGTAAAAACACAGACTTCATGTAAGGTATTGTAAATAAGCAATGTACAAAATTTATGGACTTTAGTTTAAGATGACGTTGTTAACGGTAGCTTTTTAGATTTAATGTAAAATCTCCCCTGTCCATCGGACTTCTATACCATCTGAATTTTCGGTTTAACCGTGCTCCGTCGCTAAAAGCTATAGAGCGTGGCGACTAAGTGCGCAAAGGTTTCGCTAAGAGCGCCAAGGCAAGAGTAGAGTCATCATTCATGGCGTCCCTTGCGAAACCTTTGACCTTTGTGCCTCCGCTAAAGCTTCAGCGACACGCGGAGCGGTTAGATTATATGACTTATTGAAAACTAAGCGTTTCTCCCAGATCAAAAGGCGCTCTATATCCCGACATATTCCAACGTTATTGTAAACTAAATCCAATGTATGGCTAAAAGTTCGATGAATTTGGGGGGCGCGTATGAGCCAGTATCGCTTAGGGCCGGCTAATGGTTTGGGTATTTTTAATGAGCCAGGTGTCGGTTCTTTTAAAATTAACAATTACCTGAGCAAAGGCTAGGCTCAGTTTTTTGCCTTGAAAAAAAATCTCGTCAACTTACCCCACACAATACGCTTGACACGACACTAGAACCACGTCATCTTAATCTATCTCAACACCGTAATCAAGGTCCTTTGAAGGCTTTTCGCTCTTCACCTTATCCGAMTTGAGGTAGTAATCAAACCACTCAAAGGTGCGRAGGTTRTAGTCAAGACGAGCAGGGTTTTTCCTGTTTCCATGTCCTTCACCCGGATACCATACCAGTCTAACCGGTGCTTTGCCGTGAAGCTTCAATGCCCGGTACAACTCCAAAGATTGTGATGGGTGCACCCGTGGATCTTCTTTTCCATGGAGAATCAAGGTAGCCGTCTTACTGCCTTTAGCGTATTTGACAGGGCTCCTATCGAATACCAACTCGAACTGTTCATGCGTCCAAAATGTCCAGTGCGAAAAGTAAGACTCATAAGGAATATCAGTCGTAAACCTCTTTGAAACCTGGTCCGAGATGCCTACGAAGGAGACTGCCGCTGCAAATCTGCTGCTGTGTTTTGTGGCCGCCCACCCTGAGAAATAACCCCCATAAGAACCACCACCTATACCAACCCGGGATTTGTCTACCATTCCTTTGTTAATCAGGTAATCAATACCGTCTAGCACATCATTGAATTCCTCATCACCCATATCGCCTTGATCTGCTTTTGAAAAAGCAACCCCGCGTCCTGAGCTACCTCGATAGTTGGGCATATAAACGAAATATCCTTTACC
>JAESRW010000037.1 GCA_016764395.1 Flavobacteriales bacterium | reverse complement strand
CACGCTTTACCGAAATAAGGTTGACGCTGATAGCCGGTTGGTATTGGACAATCTTAGAGTCTTCTGTTCGTATCTCAGAAATTATATGTGTTTCATGTAGCTCAAACAATATCTGCCTAACAACTCGAATGGGGATCTCAAGCTTATCCGATATTTCTTCCGTTGTAAGGGCGGTTTCTCCCTTCATAAATTTCTTAATAATAACATGGGCAATGCTCAGGGTCAGTAACCTCCGGTGTGCATAGCTCAATTCGGAAGCATCGATCTCCTGCTCATATCGATCCACATTCTGTTTCGCGAATGAAAGCTCAGCACCAAAAAGAACGATGATCCAAGAAAACTGTAACCAGGTCAGAAATAAGGGGAGGGCGGCGAAGCTCCCATATACTGCACTTGCATTCGCTGCTCCTACCTGAAAATTAATATAAAGAAATTCCCAACCCTGAAATATGGTCCCGGCAACGATGCCGGCGAATAGTGCTGAAACAAAATCCACCTTCGTATTAGGCATTACAATATAGATGAAAGTCAACATGAGCCACACCAGGGTGAATGGAATCAATTGGACGAGGAAGCTTACCAGGGAACCCAGTACCTCTATGCTCTGTGTCAGATTGGCGAGTTCTGTGGTGATGTAAACCGACACGGCACTTGACATAATAATCAGTATCGGTGCCAGCAACATGATGGACAGATAATCAGTGAATTTTCGAAGCAACACCCGCGGACGTTTGATTTCCCAGATTGCATTGAATGAACTTTCAATATTTCCCAACACTTTCATCACCGACCAGAACAGAACAATAACCCCTATACCTGCAATCAGCCCGCTTTTGGTATTTTCGAGCATAGAATTGGCATACCCAATGACTGCTATCAGAACTTCCGAATCTCCATCCGAACCCGATAAAAAGTAGGCCTCTATTTTCTTCTCAAAGCCGAAACCCTTCGCCACCCCAAAAACCATGGCCACCATCGGAACAAGGGAGAGCATGGAGTAGAAGGTAAGGGCTGAAGCCCTCAACTGCCCTTTATCTTCAACGAACCCACGGAACGCCAACACCACAACGCGTAACTGACGAAGCAGCATCGACCTATTTTTCGGAAGATCCTTGAGCTTGATCTTCCAAAGGTCAGTTTTAATGAACTCCGTGAGATCCGTAATTTTTTTAGCTAATGTTGCCATAAAACAATATGCATATTTTCAAATATAGCGTATTCATTACTCTTATTCAATCCAGATAAGAACCAGGCCCACTTAGAAATAAATTTTATCTTTGATTCCCAATAAGATCAATCCAACAATATTAATTACTCACTAAATAGCTGAATGTTATGTTAACGATTATTTCAATCTCACTGGCGCTTTTGGTCATTGTTGCTGGCTTGCTTCTGTTGGCAAAAACCAAGAAAGATGGTCTTGGAGGCCTTTTTACATTTTCTTCCTATGCCATCGCTACCTTCGGCATATTGCTGACCGCTTTTGCCTTGGTCGGGTGCATAATGAGATGCTGTTCAAGTCAGAAGGGGTGTGCCAGTGGTTCATATTCCCAATGTCAAGAAAGTGGATCTGGGTATGATCACCACGCTGCTTACAACAAATGCCATCGTGGTACTGAGCATGGATCATCCGCTCATGGTCGATGCTCCAGGAGTAGTTGCGCAAAAAAGGAATGCTCCAAAGCCTCCTGTACCAAAGGTTCCCATGCCTGCAAAAAGGGCGAAAAATGTTGTAAAAAAACCAAAGAAACAGAAATCCAAACAACGACGGAGCTAGAAGGTGATGGTGAAGAAGAGATGGATGTTTCTGTAGAAATAATAGAATAGGCGAATTGCCGTTTAATCATAGGTCTGTTTCAAGATTGAGACAGGCCTTTTTTAATATGCTAATGTTAAGAACTTTAAAAACAACCCTGTTTATCGCGCCAATTCTATTGGTAATTTCATCTTGCTTCTCCTATGAGGAAGTGAAGATTGTAAGATTTGCAGGAATTGATGTCAAACAGATGTCGATTCAGGGAGTTACTGTCGATGTGAACGTGCAGGTCAGCAATCCAAACAATTACAAAATCGCTGTCGTAAAGACAAATTTGTCGATATGGCTTAACGGCAAGAATTTAGGAAAGGCGAATGTTAAAGGGAATCTGGTACTTCCGAAGAACTCTAACGAAGTTCACAAGATCACCGTTACCTTAAAAGGGAGTCAGCTGAAGTCGGCCATGCCTTCTATGTTAAGCGCGGCATTGGGGGGACCCATGAAGATGCAACTTAAGGGTACCATAACAGCCAAGGCAAAGATGCTGAGAAAGAAAATTGATGTGGATTTTTCTGATAGAGTTTCGCTATGATTAAATATGCAAACGTATTAATGCTGGTCATTTTGATGATTGCCCCAGCTTCGGGTCAAAAAAAGGGAAATGAATTTAAGGAGTTTTACTATCCTCCAGCGAGTAAGATGTTCGACGCGCAGCATTATTTTGAAACCCTGCAATACTACAATGACGAGCTGGCCGAGATGAAACTCGTTACAGCCAAAGATTCGACGGATAAGGCCAACGTCTACTACCTGAGAGGCAGGTGCAAGTTTGAGCTGACCGACAAGAGAGGTGCCACAGAAGATCTGACCCAGGCCATCACACTTTTTTCCAAACAGGAATCATTCTACTACTACAGAGGATTGGCCAATCATTGGCTCAAGCGCTATGCAAAAGCCCAGGCAGATTACGACAAAGCCATCAAGCTAAACCCCAATAAAATGGCTTATTACGTCAACAGAGGATTTGTCAAATATCTAACCGGTGACCTGGATGCTGCGTGCTACGACTTCTCCAAAGCAGGTGAAAACGGTTCCTTTGAAATATACGAGGTGATTAAGGAGTATTGTAACTAGATTTGGCGCTTAAAGTGAATGGCAGAAGGCAGAAAAAGCAACGGTAACCACACCATTCTACTTTACACTTTCTACTTGTAACTTTCTACGTGCCAATACAACCTTCTACTAAACAGCTAAATCTTCCTCCTCTACCCCTTTTAATTCACGCAAAATATTTCCGTCAAATCGCAATTGAATATTAGCGATGGTTTTAGTAATTTTCAGGCTAAATCCAGATTAAAGTGACGACGGCTGTTTCAAAGAAAAAAGTGAAGAAATCTGACATTGATGAGACCACCTTACTCAAAGGTTTTGAGCTCATGTGTACGGCTACGGCCATGACAGAATTGTATGAGGAGAATTCAAGTGTAACGAGCAAATATGTGCACGCTACCTCGAGAGGACATGAAGCTATTCAACTGGCTTTAGGAATGCAATTGCTGCCTCAGGATTATTTATCCGCCTACTATCGCGATGACTCGATATTGTTGAGCATCGGTATGGAACCCTATGACTTAATGTTGCAACTGCTTGCGAAACGCGACGATCCATTCTCAGGTGGAAGATCATATTATTCGCATCCCAGTCTGAACGATAACGACAAACCAAAAATCCCACACCAATCCTCAGCAACCGGTATGCAGGCTTTACCTACAACAGGAATTGCGATGGGAATGCAATACTTAGAAGGACAGGACCTGGCAGATACCTCAGGGGAAAAAGGCGTTGTTGTTTGTTCTTTAGGAGATGCCTCAATCACCGAAGGAGAGGTATCTGAGGCCTTTCAAATGGCAGCACTCAAGCAATTGCCCATACTCTATTTGATCCAGGACAATGAATGGGATATTTCAGCCCATGCAAGGGAAATAAGGGCACAAGATGCCGCTGAGTTCGCCAAAGGATTTCATGGATTGGAGGCAATTTCTATAGACGGAGCCGATTTTTTTGAGTCTTATCTAACAGTTAAAGAGGTAATTGGCAAAATCCGAAAAGAACGAAGACCCTTTATGATACATGCCAAAGTGCCACTTCTTGGCCATCACACATCTGGTGTACGGAAAGAATGGTACCGAGAAGACCTTGCTGAACACCAAACCAGGGACCCTTTTCCACGTTTCAAAAAGGATTTGGAGCATCAAGGCATAGACCCCAAGAAATTGGCGACTATTGAAGCAGCCGCAAAAGAAAAGGTAGCTTCCGATTATGCAAGAGCATTAGAAGCTGAGGATCCACGGCCTGAGGATCTGTTCAATTTTGACTATGCCCCTACCCCAATTACAGAAGAGAAAGGGGTACGTGAGCCCAATGGCAAAGAGCCCACCCTCATGGTTGACTGCGCCTTGTTTGCCGTAAAAGAGCTCATGAAAAAGCATCCTGAATGCTTACTCTATGGGCAGGACGTAGGAAAACGATTAGGTGGTGTGTTTCGGGAAGCAGCTACATTGGCTGAGACTTTTGGCGATGACCGGGTATTCAATACCCCTATTCAGGAGGCCTTCATTGTGGGAAGTACGGTGGGTATGTCCGTAGTCGGTTGCAAGCCCATTGTTGAAATACAATTTGCAGATTATATCTGGCCCGGGCTCAATCAACTCTTTACCGAAGTAAGCCGGTCCTATTATTTATCCAATGGGAAATGGCCGGTCAGCTGTATTATCCGCGTGCCTATCGGCGCCTATGGAAGTGGCGGGCCCTATCATTCTTCAAGCGTAGAGAGCGTGGTGGCGAATATCCGAGGGGTAAAAATCGCCTATCCTTCAACTGGAGCAGATTTAAAAGGCCTCATGAAATCCGCTTATTACGATCCCAACCCGGTCGTCATGTTTGAGCACAAAGGCCTCTACTGGTCCAAGATTAAAGGAACTGAAGGTGCAAGGACCATTGAACCTGATGAAGATTATGTTATTCCCTTTGGGAAAGCGAGAATGGTTCAAGAGGCAGATCCGCAACAAGAAATAAAACTGAGTGTGATCACGTATGGAATGGGGGTGTACTGGTCGAAAACAGCGGCTGAAGCATTTCCAGGCCAGATAGAGATCATTGATTTACGTACACTGAACCCCATTGATGATGCGGCTGTATTCGCGTCTGTGAAAAAAAATAACCGCTGTCTTGTGGTTACGGAAGAACCGATATTCAACACATTTGCCCAGGCTCTTGCCGGCCGCGTTCAAAATGAATGCTTTGAATATCTGGAAGCACCGGTAAGGGTTATCGGCTCAGAAAATTTACCCGCGATTCCGCTAAACGCTACGCTGGAAGCAACCATGATCCCATCTGCAGATAAAGTTCAGGTAGAAATAGAAAAGCTGCTAGGCTACTAAAGTCCGGGTAGCAAGACATATGAATAAGCTCAAGCGCATCCTACAGATTTTAGCGGGCATCACTGTGATTCTAGTAGTCATCGTGATGGTGATTATCTATGCTTCCAAACCCCAGTATTCTGGTGAGATCAAGTTGGGAAGTACCCTCGAAGAGGTCGAGGTCATTTATGATGACATTGGCGTGCCCCATATCTACGCCCAGAATGAGCACGACGCATACCTGGCACTGGGATATGTTCATGCACAAGACAGGCTCTTCCAAATGGAAATCATGAGGCGTGTGGGAGCCGGCCGCCTGGCAGAACTCATGGGGCCGGATCTGGTGGAGACGGACAAGTTCTTCAAAACGATCGGTATTGAAGATGCAGCGGAAGCGTCTGCCGAAGATTTTATGCGCAACTGGGACAAGGACTGGCAACACTCAGCGATGGCCTATTTAGAAGGGATCAATGAGTATCTGGAACACGGGGCCACCCCGTTGGAATATACTTTACTTGGAATTGAAAAAGAAAAATTCACTCCGAAGGACATATACCTGATAATGGGGTATATGTCCTTTAGTTTTGCCCAGGGCTTCCGAGCGGACCCGCTGATTACTAAGATCTATAAGGATTGGGGGCAGGAATACCTCAACGATTTGGCTCCACATTGGGTTCCTGGTGATGAAATGATGCCTAATTATCAGGTTCCAGACTCCTCCATTACTGAGGCGATTGCTTTTAAAACGGCGGAGATTATCGATAACCTGCCGGTGCCCGTTTTAATTGGAAGCAATAGCTGGGTTTTAAGCAGTAAGAAAACCAAGTCTGGAAAGGTGATGATGGCCAATGACACACATATAGGCTATGCCCAGCCTTCAGTTTGGTATGAGGCACATATGGAGTATCCGGGATTTAGCTATTATGCTAACTACCTGGCCGGCTTTCCGAATGGTTTGGTCGGCCATACCAGAACAGCTTCCATCGGGTTGACCATGTTTGAAAATGATGACGTGGACTTTTATGTAGAAAGGGTGAATCCAGATAATCCCATGCAGGTATGGGAAGACGATCACTGGGCAGACATGAAAGTGGTGGAAAAAACGATCAAAGTAGCAGGGAAAGATGATGTAAACTTCAAAGTAATGATAACCAGACATGGCCCTTTGATTAATCCGGTCATTGAAGATGTAACCAGAATTGAATCCGCGCCTGTTTCCGTGTGGTGGGTCTATACCAAAGTTCCTAACAATATAGTACAGTCATCCTATGCTTTTGGCCATTGCAAAAGTATTGATGAAGCCAGAGAAGCTGCATACAACATAAACGCGCCCGGGCTCAATGTGATGTATGGTGATGCTGATGGCAACGTGGCCTGGTGGGCAGCTGCCAAACTACCCAGACGTCCCAGACATGTCAACAGCAAATTATTTCTGGACGGAGCCTCAGGCTTGGATGAGATTCAAGGCTATTTTGATCCCCAGGAAAACCCCCAGTCGGAGAACCCCCCATCTGGATATGTATACTCTGCCAACAACCAACCAGACACCATTTACTCAAAGCTTGACTCCGGCAGAGGCACCCTTTATCCCGGTTATTACGTGCCTGAAGAAAGAGCGGTTAGGATCATAGAGTATCTGGCTACTGACCAAAAGTGGGATGCGGAAAGCATGAAAAGTATGAGTACCGATGTTACGGCACCATCTTACGCAAGAATGGCAACCTATATCATGGCAGTGATTGAAAATGAACGGGTTTTGGACAATAGCTCCTCCCATGCCAAGGCGCTCAACACTTTGAAAGCCTGGAAAGGTGAGCATGGCGTAGATGATGTGGCTCCTACAATTTACAATAAACTCATCTACAATATCCTTTACAATGCCATGGCTGATGAAATCGGAGAAGGGGCACTCAATGCACTTCTGACCACTCATTTCATGAAACGTTCGATATTTGGTTTGATCAACAAGGAGTCTTCTGTATGGTGGGACGATATTGACACCGAAGGCATGAAAGAAACCCGGAAGGGCAATTTGATTGACGCTTTTGACCGTACCATTAGGCAGCTCGAAAAACAGTTAGGACCAGATGTAGCAGAATGGAAATGGGGAAAGGTTCATACCGTTGAATATGTACATCCAGTGGGCAGACAGGAACCTTTTGACAAAATCTTCAATGTTGGCCCTATCCCGATTAAAGGCGGAAATGAGGTGATTAACAACACCGGATTCTCATTAAATGGAAGTGGTGAATACAAAGTAACTTTTGGACCTGCCATGCGGATCATATTGGACTTTGACGATATTGACAATGCACTGAGCATCTTACCAACTGGACAAAGTGGCAATATTCTGAGTGACCACTACGACGATCAGACGGAGATGTACGCAAATGGCCAATTCCGAAAAATGAGAATGAATAGAGAAGATATCGAGGCGCATCAGACTGGAGTTTTGTTAATCATACCAAAAAAATAGGCGATTAATAAGTCCCGTCTTAAAATGTGACCTAGCACTGCTTGCACCACCTTGCGGAAACCATTATATACATTTACGTAATTTTATTTCTTGCAAAACGGATACAACCGTAGAGTAGGATAAGAAAGGAAATGTGAGCAAACTGGTATATATTCTGATCTTTTTCCTTTGCACCTTAAGCCTGGCTAATGTCCGTGCTCTGGATGTAATACCAAATTCGCCTACAGGCAAATTTGACAGCCTATGGACCGTGTGGCATAATGAAGGCCAGGAGGATACAGCGAGATTGCATAGCAACAAGCTGCAGTTTGCCAGGGCCTACAACCTGTTGTGGATCGTAAGAAATGGGGAGGTCATCGAACTCAAAGGAGACCGACAGCCCATTGGTAATGCTGATGATCCCAAACCCTTCACTACGCATTGTGGACAATCCTATGCAGGAACAGAAGGTGTTGATGGATGAAGCATTTGAAAAATGGAGAGGTGATTTGGAACAAATTGATGATGTGTGTATTATTGGCGTAAAGGCGTAAATGAAGAACATAGCCACCATAGTATTCCTCATCCTTAGCGTAAGCTTAAACAAGCATTCTCAAGGACAGGATGTAAACCTTGACAGCTTGTGGACAGTATGGAATGATCACACCCAACCTGACACCAATCGACTTAAAGCCATTAATGATATTGCCTGGAAGGGCTACCTCTTTACTCAACCAGATAGCGCTTTTTATTTTGCTCAAATACAATACGATTTTGCAAAAAGTAAAGGATTTAAAGAACAAATGGCAGCTGCCTTGAATACCCAGGGAGCGTCATTTTACATTCAAAGCGATTATCCCTCAGCCATCGACTATTATATCCGGGCTTTATCTATAATTGAAAAAGCCGGGGTTAAAAAGGGAATTGCTGGCGCCTTAGGCAATATCGGAATACTCTATAAGGAGCAGGGGAATTATCACAAAGCCATTGAGTATTCTATCCGATCTTTAACCATAGAAGAAGAAATTGGGCATAAAAAGGGAATTGCCAATTCCTTAAATGACATCGGAAATATTTATAAGGTCCAGGGCAATTATCGCAAAGCCATAGACTATCATACCCGTTCATTAACCATGATGGAAGAAATTGGGGATAAACTGGGCATTGCCGCTTCCTTAAGCAACATCGGGCATATTTACGAAGCTCAGGTTGATTATCACAAGGCCATTGACCACTACACCCGATCTTTAACCATAGAAGAAGAAATTGGGAATAAACGGGGGATGGCCAATTCCTTAAACAACATCGGGAGTATTTATGAGAACCGAGGTGATTCTGCCTACCGTGTGGGAAATGTTGCACTATCAACAGAAAAGTATGCCATAGCATTAGAATATTATAACCGATCCTTAACCCTGGGAGAAGAACTAGGGGATAAAATGGGAATTGCAATTTCCTTAAACAACATTGGGATTGTTTATATGGATCAAGGAAATTATCCCAAAGCCATTGACTATCATACCCGATCCTTAACCATTTCCGAAGATATTGGGGATAAAATAGGAGTTGCCAGCTCCTTAAACAGCATCGGAATTATTTATGAGAAACAAGGCGATGATGCCCACAGTCAAGGAAATACAATCCTGTCAAAAAACAAGTACGCAAGTGCCATTGAATTCAGCACCCAAGCGCTAACCACAGCACAAGAGGTGGGCACCATTCTCGACATTAGAGATGCTGCCAATGCATTGTATAGGGCATACAAGGCCATTGGTAGGCAAAAGTCTGCATTGGAAATGCATGAATTGTACATTACAACAAGAGACAGTATTGAAAGCGAGGCGAACCAAAAAGAGCTAATGCGCCAAAAATTTAAATATGATTACGAAAAGAAAGAGGCTGTAACCAATGCAGAACACCAGGCCAAGATGGACAAACAGGAAGCGATAGCTGCCGAAGAGCAGGAGAAACAGTACATCATTATTGGTTCAGTGAGCAGCGGACTGGGATCGGTGGTGTTGTTCAGTATCTTTTTATTCAACCGCTTTCAGGTAACTCGAAAACAAAAGACAGTTATTGAAGCACAGAAGGAAGAAGTTGACAGGGCATATAACTCACTGGAAGAGAAAAATAAAGAAATCACGGATAGTATCAACTACGCACAGCGCATTCAAGCCGCCATATTACCACCTGACAGAATGGTCAAAAAGTATTTGACTGACAGCTTTGTACTGTACAAACCCAAAGATATTGTAGCGGGTGATTTCTACTGGATGGAACCCGTTGGAGACCAAATAATCTTTGCTGTTGCTGACTGCACCGGACACGGAGTACCGGGGGCCATGCTGAGTATGCTTTGCAACAATGCGTTGAATCGATCCGTCAGAGAATATGGATTAACCGATCCCGGAAAGATACTGGATAAGACCCGGGAGATTGTGATTGCTGAATTTGAAAAGTCAGATGAACATGTGAAGGATGGAATGGATATCTCCCTATGCACACTGAATGGTAATAAGCTTCAGTTTGCCGGCGCCTACAACCTGTTGTGGATCGTAAGAAATAAGGAGGTGATAGAACTCAAAGGCGACCGACAGCCCATTGGTAATTCTGATGACCCAAAACCCTTCACTACCCATTCATTTGACTTGAAGAAAGGAGACCTTTTCTACATCTTTTCAGATGGATATCTAGATCAGTTTGGAGGCGTGAAAGGCAAGAAACTCAAGGTGAAAGCATTCCGGGAAATACTACTAAGGATGGTAGACAAACCGATGCCCGAACAGAAGGTGTTGATGGATGAAGCATTTGAAAAATGGAGAGGTGATTTGGAACAAATTGACGATGTGTGTATCATTGGCGTAAAGGGGTAAATGAAAAACATAGCCACCATAGTATTCCTCATCGTTAGCTTAAGCCTAACCAAGCATGCTCATGGACAGGGTGTAAACCTTGACAGCTTGTGGACCGTGTGGAATGACAGCGTGCAACCCGACACCAATCGCCTTAGCGCCATGCACGACATTGCCTGGAGTGCCTACCTCTTTACCAGGCCAGACAGCGCTTTTTACTTTGCAACTTTAGAATATGATTTTGCAAAAACCAGAGGGCTTAAAAAACAAATGGCAAGTGCACTGAATACCCAGGGAGTGAGTTATTATATCAGAAGCAACTACCCAGAAGCGCACGAGTATTTTACCCGCAGTTTAAAGATCAAGGAAGAAATTGGGGATAGAAAGGGAATGGCAAGTTCCTTAAATAACATTGGAAATATTTTTTCCAGCCAGGGTGATTTGGCAAACGCCATGGGCTCGTATAAGCAGGCGCTAGCATTATCTCAAGAGGTAAGTGACAAAAAGAGTATAGCAGCTTGTTTGGGAAACCTTGGGGCCATTTATGCAAATCAGGGCGATTACGTCAATGCCATTGACTACCAAATCCGCGGCTTGAACATCAAGGAGGAAATTGGGGATAAAAAAGGAATGGCCTCCTCCTTGAATAACATAGGGGCTATCTATAAGGAACAAAGCGACTTTGATGGTGCCATTGACTATTATATCCAATCTATAACTTTAAAAGAAGAAATTGGGGATAAACGGGGAATCGCTGCCTCTTTGAATAACATTGGGAATATTTATTCCGATCAGAAAGACTACCTCAACGCCACGGACTATTACAACCGCACTTTGAGCATTGCAGCGGAAATTGGAGATAAAAAGGGAGTTTCCATTTCATTCAGCAACCTAGGAAGCATTTACAATGCGCAGGGCGATTATGCCAAAGCCCTTGACTATTTTACCCGATCTTTAACCATCAAAGAAGAGATCGGGGATAAAAAGGGAATTGCCATATCCTTAAACAATATCGGACTTTTTTATAAGCATCAGGGCGATTCTGCTTACAAWGCAGGAAATACRGCRCTTTCTAYTGWCAAATATGCCCATGCAATTGACCTCAGCACCCGCGCACTAGCATTGGGTCWGRAGGTAGGCGCTGTARTTGAAATAAAGGATGCTGCCAGTGCCTTATATGAAGCATACAAAGCMACCGGCAAACACAAGCAAGCATTGAAAATGCAYGAATTGYACATTGCAACAARAGACAGTATTGAYAGTGAAGAGAACCAGAAGGAAGTRATCCGSCAAAAGTTTAAGTATGATTACGAAAAGAAAGAAGCRGTARSCAATGCKGCGCATCAAGCYGAGCTTGAACGACAGGAAGCMGTGGCCGCCGARGAGCAGGAGAAACAGAACATYATTATCGGTTCGGTRAGTGGKGGGCTGGGRTTGGTCATTCTGTTYAGCTCCTTTTTATTCAATCGMTTYCAGGTTACCCGAARACARAAGGCYRYTATTGARGAACAGAAAGAAGAAGTTGACAGGGCCTATGGCTCATTGGAAGAGAAGAACAAGGAGATTACCGATAGTAKCAACTACGCCCAACGCATTCAAGCCGCCATATTGCCACCTGACAGATTAGTAAAAAAGTATTTGGCTGATAGTTTCGTACTCTACAAACCTAAAGACATCGTAGCAGGTGATTTTTACTGGATGGAACCGGTTGGTGAGCAAATCATATTTGCTGTTGCCGACTGCACTGGTCATGGAGTTCCTGGGGCCATGCTAAGCATGCTCTGTAACAATGCGCTCAACCGATCTGTCAGAGAATATGGATTGACTGATCCAGGAAAAATACTGGATAAGACCCGGGAGATTGTGATTGCTGAATTTGAAAARTCAGATGAACATGTRAAGGAYGGWATGGATATCTCACTATGYTCTTTGAATGGCAACAAACTGMATTTTGCCGGGGCTTACAACCTGTTGTGGATGATCAGAAATRGTGAGGTAATTGAACTTAAAGGGGACCGACAACCCATWGGTAATTCTGATGAYCCCAAACCCTTTACGACKCATACTTTTGACCTGGAAGAAGGAGACCTTTTCTATMTCTTCTCRGATGGWTATGTGGATCAGTTTGGAGGYRWRARAGGCAAGAAACTCAAGGCRAAGGCGTTCCGRGAAATAYTACTAAGCGTGGTGGACAAACCGATGCAGGAACAGAAGGTGTTGATGGATGAAACATTTGAAAAATGGCGAGGWGATTTGGAACAAATTGATGATGTGTGTATCATTGGMGTRAAAGTGTNRRWRWTWAKSCTGAGNKRMCMCYYARSWAAAACGCYTTTGAARCKGCATGANKWTTYARRWARRRAGCANMSRMWAAAARTWMAMARASSAWAGYACATTKYCGGMCCWACAWMGTYAKAWYACCYYTTTWYYAWKATGATTRCCAYAMWCAAAATCACCCAATAACATGATAAGAGCATTTGTTTACGTTCTATTTTTAATGCAGACTTCATTTGCCTGCGCACAATACACGGAAAAGATCGTAAGCGGGAGGCCMGGGCAAGCCATTGCCTCCCAAACTCCGGGGAAGCATGTGTTCCAGCTTGAAACCGGATTTGACCATTCAGGGTTCCAAATCCTACCGTCTGGTTTCACGAAACATCGAGCCGTGTTAAACGCCACCTTGATCAGGTTTGGAATTCTAAACAAGTTAGAAATTCATTCAGGTTGGGAGTTCAGAGATGACAAACGCTTTAACAATGATGAAATTACWAGGTCCTACTCAGGCATTGGCTTCTCATCTTTAGGCATTCGGCACAACCTGCTTGAAGGAGGAGGCAAAAAGCCGTCTTTAGCTTATCAGGTCAGTGCCAAGTTGCCCATATTAAGTGATGGATTCAAATCCGATGATAAAATTATGCCTCAATTTATGATTACCTCAAGCTTGAGTCTCACCAGTAGCCTGGGCATTACGCTCAACTCCGGAATGGACTTCAGTGATGCGACTTCTGATTCCTGGATTTACATCATCAATTTCGGATACTCGCTTACTGATAAATCCTTCACGTTTATAGAGATGTACGGCTCCCAAACGGTTTTCACGGTATTGAATGATGACTTTGCACCCAAATTTGATGCWGGGTTTGGTTACTTTRTCARCRATGATTTACAGCTGGATRTAYTGGGAGGTTATGCGCTCAACAATAACTTTGAAGAATTCTTTATCAGCGTGGGATTATCGYGGAGGCTGAATCATCCGAAGGAAATGCCAGCAGAGTAACTTGAACCGGCACAAAAATCTACATCAATTTATCAAAGTACTCGACTGCGAAAGCGGTGCCAAGGCACTAGACACAATTATTCAACAAATCCCAAAGTATACTAAAGAGGCGCTAGAAGGATAGGTTGAAGGAGTTGTATAGGTAAGGAATAACCTCCAACATATGAGAAAGGTTACAAGCAGGTTACGGATCAACCTTGTTCAGCTTTGTAGCGTTTCTTATGATAAGCGTGAATTCCTATTATCCGATCATTCTTGTCAAACGTTGTAACCAAAAAAGCAGTCCCATTGTCAAGTTTAGCATAGGTGTAAATGTCCGTAGTTTTTGCAGTTGAGCTTGTTTCTGTGCTGTCAATATCAATTAATTTTCCATACTTCGAAGCAAATTTAGTCCAGACTTTCTCTAACTTTTTCGGTGTAACTTGTTTCTTCTCAATAAGGTCAGTATCCATAAATTCACATGCTTTCACATAGTTTCCGTTGTTCAGGGCATTCAGATATTCTTTATTAACTTTTATTTTGTCAATGCTTTGCGCATAAGAGAATAACGAAGTTGAAGTGATGAATAAATTCAAAAGAAGAATTTTTACTTTCATGAGATTCAATTTTATAAAGGTTAGGTGGTAAGGCTATTAAACGCCCTAAACCATCTTGTTATTGTCAAAGCTTCGCCCACCAAATTAATTCGGGGTTTGGTTATATTGCCGTCATTGATTTGCAACTGGATGCATTAGAGGGATATGCTCAAAATAATGCTTCTGAAGAGTACTTTGTCAGTGTTGGATTATCGTGGAGGCTGAATTATCCAAAGGAAATGCCAGCAGAGTAAATTGAACCGGCCTAACATGACCTCTTTTCGGGAGCTTCAGCAATGACTCGACCTATAAGTTTTGATTTATCAATAATGCTAAATTGAGCGTACTGCCATCGCCTTACCAAATTGCAATCCCAATAGAAACCTGTGCAACTCAATTAAACTTAAAAAAGAAAAAATGCACCGCGGCCCATTCTTTCTTTATGCCCTTTGCATAACCAACGGTACTGTAGCTGCTGTTCTGAACCGTTCCGTCTTCTTTAATATATCCAATCGTACTATAGCTGCTGTTTTGAACAGTGCCATCGCTTTTTACATAGCCAACCGTTGAATAACTGCTGTTCTGGATGGTGCCATCACTTTTGATGTACCCAATGGTGCTGTAGCTGCTGTTTTGGATGGTCCCATCACTCTTGATATAACCAGTCGTCGAATAACTGCTGTTCTGAATGGTGCCATCACTTTTAATATAGCCTATGGTGCTGTAACTGCTATTTTGGATTGTTTGTGCTTCAGCAAAAGTTATGCTCGCTAGAGCAAAGAGGGTAATAAATAGTTTTTTCATTTTATTTAGATTTTATTTAATAAACCGTCAAGTAATGATGCTCAATTCTGCCTCAGTCTATCCTTGCATCCAGGCAGCAACACCGCAATAAAAATACAACATAACGGAAGACCAAACGTATCACACTAAATCTAAAAGCACGTCTCAACTGAGCAGTTGTACACCCAGTCTAGTTTGGTTAAAGGAACAGTAAAATTCTAGGAAGCCACCCTCGACAGTCTACCTTGAAGTAATCCGGAGAAGGTAAACCAGGCATTGAAAAGAATAAATGCTGCGGAAGACGCGATAAGCATCACCGTAAACCAATCCTGGTACCAGAAGTAATACAAAGTATTGAGCGTAACGAGCACCAAAGCCAGGCGTATATACTCTGCTACAATCACCCATTTGCTACTTTCAAAGATGGCCCCGCATATCATCAT
>JAESRW010000209.1 GCA_016764395.1 Flavobacteriales bacterium | reverse complement strand
TAATCCAAGAGTTCCAGCGTAGCCATGTCAATAATTGTCATGTATCCGTTTCTACCCCCACAATCCGTGACATGATGTGGGGCCGGGCCATCCAGGCTCGCATTTCGGTTTAAGACATATACCACACCTTTTTCATCATCTGCCTCCAATCCATGGGGTTGATGGCCGGTATAGATGCTCTTTACCAATGTGTGATTGGAATAGTCAATGACCGCAACAGATCCGGTGGTTCCAGGGAAAGTGGTAATATCCTCCATACAAGATACGTACATATAAGGCGTTGTTGTAGAAAACGATATTTCCTGAGGGAACCCGCCTGTTGGAACCACCGCTAAAAGACCATCCGTAGCGGCATCGAAAAAGCGCACTTCATTGCTCTCCTGACAGGTTATCGCGTACTCCGATTTGTCAGGACTATATCGCATTTCATGGGGGTCATACTTGGAGACCGATGCAGGGATTTCACCGGAAGCCAATGGCACTTTAACGATGTTTGGACTCATGATATCTGAGATATCAATCTTGTATATGAAATTCCCAAATTGCGCGGTTATATACAGTGTATTGCTGTCTTTCACAACACTGCCGTGTGGCCAGTCCAATAGGCCGGCTCCTGCATATTTCACAATCATGGTCATCGTTTCCAGGTCAACAACCGCAACAGACCCACTGGCATTCAAATCAACGACAAAGGCCTTGGTGCCATCATCGGAGAGGGCAAAGGTGTTCCAGCTCCCCAACCCTATATTTGCTTCACCCACCAATACATCGTCGGCACTCCTAAACTTGTGAAAAATATTGCTTGAGAAATAACAAACGTAGTAGAAGGCTCCATCGCCTGACATCTGTACAAAATGGGGTGAATCACTCGTTGCCGAAGACCCAATATCAACGTAGCGCATGAGTAGCCGTGTGTCCTTATCCATCACACCAAGAAGATCGCATCCCTGATTTAATATGTAGATCTTTTTCCGGCTTGGATCATCAGAAAATTTCACAAAACCATCTCTGTTCGGCGCGCCTTGCTCAATCCAGTCTTGAATTAAAGTAACCTCACCCTTGGTCAGGGGATTCGAACCCAAAGGCATGTTCGGCGTGAGGGATGGCCCAAATTCCGTGAACGTATTGATAAAAAACATCAGGAAACTCTGATCCGTGCGAAACGGGACTACCACTGAGTTGTTGGTACTTCCCTGGAATAAGGTTTCCCAGGATTCCATATTTAATCCTGCAGCAGCACCATTACTGACTGCATCATGGCATCCTGTTACCGCACACTGCGTTTCTATAATAGCGCCAATTTGCGAAGGATAACCAGAGGAGGGATTGGCAAGAGGGTCATCAACCTCACAGCCCGTTGTCACGATGAGTGCTAAAAAAATCAGTCCCCAAATACGATCATGATTGACCATAAGTTAAGTTAAGCAAGAGCGTATCCCATTATTCAACAACGAATACAGTAACTACCTTGTCTTCCTTTTTCTTCTCTATTTCTACAGGCATGCCCCCCATAACTTCCTGCATGAAAGCAGGGTCGAAACCTCTAGCATAGAGATAGTAATCACCTCTAAATAGGTTGGTAAAGGAAAAAGATGCATCTGAGGCAGACGTCGTTATTTCGTCATCATATAGCTCACTATCAAACCCGGGCCAGTCTGTTGCCCCGTATTTGATAAAGACCACCGCACCATGAATTAGCGAATCATGGTGCATAACCACTCCAGAAATGCTTGCCTTGCCTCCAACCCCTTCCCTGTTACATGAAACGCCCATCCAGGCAAGGAAACAAAATAGCACCAAAATTGGCTTCGTGAACGTTCTCATTAACAGTATTTAAATTGCTCGATTCCCTTTGAAGAAATCAATTGAAAGATTGACCACTTCCTGAGCTGCCTCAGGCAATTGATCTTGCTCTAACGGATGTGTGGCCCCAAAAGTATGTCCAGCGCCCTCTATACATCTTATTGTCGAGCCCTCGCAGGAGCCATGTAAAGATGTAGCACAATCGATGGATACCGCTTCATCAGCGGTTCCATGAATGATCATATAAGGAATATCGATTTCGGTTATACGTTGACGAATATTTAAACGCGCTTCATTGGCATAATAATTCTCTACAAATTGGTAGTTCAGGGGCATATTTTGATTGGTGCGCGCATTGGGAATGAAGACCACCCCTTCCCTTTTGAAACGCTCTAGATCTTGTGGAAAGCGGCTTTCGAAGTCGTCTACCGCTGCCCAAGTCACCAGTTTTCGAATTCGGTCGTCCTCAGCTGCCTTTAGGATGGCAATTCCTCCTCCCCTGCTGTGACCAACCAGGTATACCTGATTATGTACCTCCTTCTCCACCCAGTCCAGCACCATGCCCAAATCATCCAACTCTTTAGAGTAGTTATTATTTGAAAAGGCTTCCAGATCAACAAAATCCATTGGACTTTCTACAGAAGTACCGTTATGAGAGAAGTTCAGCTTAATGAAAGTAAAGCCCTTAGACACAAACTCCTCCGCCACCAAATTGAAGTGGCCCCAATCCTTAAATCCTTTGAAACCGTGACAAAAAACCACAACTCCGGAGGATTCTGTCGCAGGCAAGGTTACATCAAAAACGATTGGCTTCCCATGTGCACCATCAATGGTATATTCAACTTTGTTCAACATAGGAGATGCCATCAAAAACAATAAAAATTAGTTGCTGGTTTTCACCAGCCGTTCCGTAATTTTTCGATCCATAACTTGGATGACAATAATATAAGTGCCGTCTGCCAGGGTGGTAAGGTCCACATCGAGGAAGGTGCTGCTGGCCTGAGCTACCCAGCCATCAATAAGTTGTTTTCCCGATAAATCATAGAGTGAAACGGTCAGTTCGTCGCTGCGTCCAAGCCCCAGGTCAATCTTAAAATTACCTGCCGATGGGTTGGGAAAAGCGATCTCCTCGGCACCAGAAATAACATCATAAGTAATCGTGAGACTGTCCTTGCATGCGTTACTGGTATCCGCAACGACGAGCTCAACTGTGTAAGGCCTTGCGAAGCCGGTGTAAGTATGCGATGTATTTTGCTGATCGTCCATTGCTCCATCCCCAAAATCCCAAAGCCAGGAGGCCGCACCAGTGGTATTGTCCTGAAAACTAGCAGCCACTCCTTCCGTCAATTTGTAGGTGGTGGGAGAATAGGTCATGTTCACCGCTATGGGCTGGTTCACATATACCGGCACTTTCGTTCTCCCGCAGGGACTCCAATAAGCTACCTCCCAATCATAGTAATAGTAGAAGAAATCGGAACCCGCGCTGCTGGTTTTAATAGAGACCACCCCAGGAATTGTGTAAGGGTAAAGGACGGATTCACTGTTGCGAAAGAGATTGGCTATCGTTCCAATTCCCAACCGATAGTCGCTGCCGGGCAGTATATTGAAGTTCAGCATCACCCGGCTCTCTCCAACAGGGATCATTACCGTTACAGAATCCAGAATTGCACCGTTGTCAGCTCTCAGCTCAACCCTCCTTGGACCAGCAACATCTGAAAAAACTTTAACCGACACCAACGTAAATGGATTGAAGCAGTCAAAAACCAAATATCTGGACGGACTCACCTGAAATTCTCCGGATCCAGTCGTATCCGATTTCCCAACAAAATTGGTATCTGTAACATCAGCATAATAAAACGTCGTGGTGCTGATCACCGGCGTATTATAAGTTGGGCCCAGGCCAATTGCCGGACTCGCATTCGGCTGCGCAAACCATTGGACTTCACCAGACGCGGGTGTTACTGCTGTCAAGGTTGCTGAGCCAGATTCACAGACATGTCCGGCATCCGCACTGGCAAATTGCGGAATCTCCAGCAGCCGTCGAATCTGATCATTAAATGTGCGTTCATCCGCTATACCATTGGGAAGTATCACCACGGCTATCAACTCATGAGATCCTGGAGTGATGCTAAATGATGGAATGCTAACGATCTCTGTTGCCAATGGATCCAGATTTCCATTCCACGCAAAGGTCAGGGTATCTCCCTGATCGATGCTATACAAGAATGAACAAGAGGTTAAATTATCCGTGCCTCTGTTTTCCAATACAAAACTCAGTTGAGGTGTCGTATCACAGTTATAGGCGTTTATACCCAGAACATTCACAATTGCTGCATCGTTCACAGGTGGAGTGACCGGTAAATTCCCCTGACTCTGGATATAATTAAAGGCTGCCGGCACATCAATTATTCCCATTCCATACGTGTTGTCCTCACCCGGAACTCCTAAATCGACACAGGAATTGTAGAGCGCCAATTTAATTTCAGTACCGGTTAAATAGGGAAATGGTTCTTTGAGCAAGGCGATGGCCCCTGCCACATGAGGAGCCGCCATAGACGTGCCACTGAGCAATGAAAAATCACCTTGATAGCTGGACCTCACATTCGACCCAGGGGCAGCCACTTCCGGTTTGATATTCAAAGAACCGGTGCCCCCACAGGTAGATGGTCCACTACTTGATGAACCGGCGATAGGAAATCCGGCTACGTTACCATTTACATTGGCCACACAGAACACATTGACCAGATCAGTATTGATATTTTTAGGTTGCGTAATGGTGGATGGAAGTGGGCCGCTATTACCAGCTGAAAATACAATCGCTATGCCCACCGCTTCAACCGCGTCAAAGGTTGATTTGTACAATCCTGAACACTCATTCACGGTGTTCGGATCCCGCCAGGAGTTGTTGATCACATCAGGCATATCCCCTATCGTAGCTGGATTATTATCGGGATCCATTGCGAACTGAAAGGCTGCGATGTTGCGATCTGTACTGCTTCCATCACCACATAGGCTCGGTGATCCAATCCACCTGGCACCCCAAGCAACTCCAATCGTGTCATTATTGATCGTGTCCAAACCGCACATGATTCCCACCGTATGTGTTCCATGCCCATTGCAATCCTCAGGCAACTCCGGAGGACGGTTCAGCACAAACCAGGACTGCTGGAGTGAGTGATAGTTTCCATCAAAATGATCTGAAATAGCCGAGTGAAAAGGGTCAACGCCTGTATCCAATGACATGACCTTTCTGCCGTAGCCGGAATATCCCATGGCCCACATCGTGGGGGCCTTGATTGCATCGTGCCCTGGCTCGTGGCCACCTATCGACTTCTGCGCTCCGGTAATTGGCACCACTTCATAATCGTCAAGTAAAAGACGCACATTTAAATCCACAACGTCCACATCCTGACGCACCCCTAATTGCTGAATTACATCCGCTGTAGCGGTACAAAAGACCACATTGGTCACCCAAAATGACTGAATACTCTGGGCGGCTACGCCATCCGAGTTCATTAAAAAATTAATTAAAGAAGCCTGGGTGGTGTTCGCTTTCAGCTTTAGCGCAGCAACAACCTCCTTTGTGCGCTGATTCAGCGATGTGCGCTGTGCATAGAATTGCTGGTCCATCGAACGGATATCTACCCGATCAGCCAATAATATACTGATGGCGAATTGATCGGAAGGTGTCGCAATTACCAGATCGGCTTGCAATCGGGTACTCAATTTACCTGCACTCTGCCCCCATAACAGGAAATTGGATAGCAATAAACAGAAGACTAAGGTGAAGGTTCTTAACATACGACGGCTATCTGAAAAATCCTGATAAAAGTAGAAATAATTCTGGTAGGATGAAGTCTGGGAAGCGACAAAAACCAGCTTATGGTGGGATGGTGGAGCGGTGGAACGGTGATGCGGAATGAGGGAATGAGGGAATGAGGGAATGGTGGAATGGTGGAATGATGGAATGATGGAATGGGGGAATGAAGATATCTGGGAAGCAAGGGAAGTAATAAGTGTCCGACTATGCAGCGAAGAAAGCTTCATAGCCGTTTTCTTAGGTTAAAATCAAGTAAGTACCCAACTATTATTCTTTGAATAGCCTTCTAACAAACTAAGCATTACTTTTGCCCACCATCCTAAAAACAAAATATCATGAGAAACTTAAGCATATTCATCGGACTCGTATTTTTAACGGCCTGTACAGAACAGGCTTCCAACGAAGTGGCAACGGATCAAGAAACATCAGAAGAGGTAGCAGCTACTGTTGCTGCAGAGGACCTGTTTTTCGGTGACAAAATAGATGGTACTGGAGCTATCGGAATTAAAGAACTCTACGCACAGCTCGAGACGGCTGACTCAGTTCAGGTAAAAATGACATCCACCATCAATCAAACCTGTTCCAACAAAGGCTGCTGGATGACCGTTGACCTGGGAAACGAGGAGGAGATGATGGTTCAGTTTAAAGACTATGGATTCTTCGTTCCAGTAGAGGGAATGGAGGGCAAAACCACCGTCTTTGAGGGTTATGCATTCAATAAAACACTCAGTGCAGAAGAGCTTCAACATCTTGCCAAAGATGCAGGAGAAGACGAAGCAACTATTGCTGCGATAACAGAGCCGAAGGAATCTCTCTCATTTCTTGCGAGCGGAGTCATCATCAACAACTAAAGCACCTGACGATTGGCCTTTTTATTGAGCCTGACAAGACGACATACAATGGCTTACGGGCTCAACACTGGGCTGTTTAAACAGACAATGAGCGCAATCGTACTGCCGTTACGCACTGCTTTAAGTCAATAATTATGTGTATCACTTCTCACTCAGTCTCTTCCGAGCCGAGAGGGGGGATTAAGAAATTGACAATTAAGGGAAAAATTCGGGCTCTAAGCTCGCATAGTTAGGCTGTGCGTCGCACCGAATGATAAAGACTAGTTAATGGGCACCATCCACCCATGTTCATCATGGATTTTCCCGGTACGGATACCGCTAAGTTCGTTCATTAACATGGTGGACACACTTTCATCGCCCACAGTTGGAAGATTAAAATCCTCTCCCTTGTATCCAATCGTAGCGATGGGTGCAACGGTAGCAGCGGTGCCAACGCCAAAAGCTTCCTTACATTCTCCCGATCGACAGTAATCAACAACTTCCTCAACGAGAATTCTTCGTTCCAATACCTCAAGCCCTTTTGATCTTGCGATCTTTATGATACTGTCTCGGGTGATGCCTTCCAATATTGTGTGTGTTTCCAAGGACGGCGTGTGCAACTTCCCATCAATCAGAAACATGATATTCATGGTTCCCGACTCCTCAATGTATTTATGTTCCTTGGCATCCGTCCAAATAAGTTGATCATATCCTTTGTTCTGTGCCTGTTGGGCCGGATACAAAGCCGCACCATAATTTCCAGCAGCCTTGGCATAACCAATACCACCCTCCATTGCCCTGGCAAAATGGGTTTCAATCACCACTTTAACCGGCTCTGGATAATAAGGCCCAACAGGACAAGTTAAAATGGCAAACTTGAACTCGTCAGCAGTCCTCACCTTAATCTCTGCAGTTGTGGCAAACATGACAGGCCGAATATACAAGGCACAACCATCAACCGGGGGAACCCATGCACTGTCAAGTGTGAGTAGTGAATTTAAGGCTTCCATAAATAGCGTCTCCGACACCGCTGGCATACACATGCGCGCTGCCGACCTGTTAAACCTGTTGAAATTATCACTTGGACGAAACACTTTCACTGTCCCATTTCGATCCTTATAAGCTTTCATTCCYTCAAAAATCGCTTGCCCATAATGAAGYGCGGAAATTGCGGGGCTCATTGACAAATTACCRAAAGGCCGAATCTCCGGATTGATCCATGMTCCATCYTTGTAATCCACCACAAACATGTGATCTGAGAACACTTTRCCGAAYGGAATATTATTAAAATCCACTCCACTYACSCGAGAAACCTCACTCTTCAAWACCTTGATYTTYACGYTWTYTTCAGTACTACTAGTAGGCATGTCCRCAATTCCCATAATAATATTCGTTTATTWTCCGATAAACCAAATTTTRATTTCGGTTCAAGATACTACAATTTTTGAGAATTCCTAGATTTTGGCGGGTCTATTTAGACAGAAAKGAGGAACCCTCAGACGAGCTTAACCTGCAGGCCATCGTATGCCAATTCGATGAAATCCGGGAGGGTTTTTGACACCTCTTCATGGGTTCCTAGCTGATGACTGATGTGAATCAAATACCCCTTTTCCGGTGCCAATTCTTTCATCAGCGCTATGGCCTCATCAAGCGTAAAATGAGAGATGTGCTTTTCCTTACGCAATGCATTCAACACCAATACTTTAGAGCCGATTATTTTCTTTTTCTCCTTTTCTGAAATTTCACTTGCATCAGTGATATAGGTGAAATCGCCCACACGGAAACCGAGGACCGGCAGCTTATAATGCATCACCTGAATGGGAATGAAATTAACACCGTCAATCTTGAACGGTTCATTCTTGATCTTGTGTATATTAATTTTAGGAATGCCGGGATATTTAATATCACTGAAGATATAATGGAATTCGCGCCTCAGCGCTACCTCAACATTATCAGTTACATACACATCAATGTTGCGTTTCAATACGTAGTTGAATGCCCTAACGTCATCCAACCCAGCCACATGATCCTTGTGCTCATGGGTAAAGATGAGCGCATCCAGTCGCTCCACCTTTTCACGAAGCATTTGTTGGCGAAAGTCCGGGCCGGAATCAAAGACAAACACTTTGTTGTCCACTTCCAGCATCACAGAGGTTCTTAAGCGCTTGTTTTTAAAGTCCTCAGAAGTACATACTTCACAATTGCATGCGATCAATGGAACACCTTGAGAAGTCCCCGTGCCTAAGAATGTGATTATCATAGCCTAATCGCTTTTATTGCCTTACGTACCAACCCGTTAATCTAGCATTGATAAACGTCTGTCTAAATTTGTTGAAAATTATGAAATTAATCAGGCAAATACTTCTAAAATTCATTTATAATCTTTAGCATTGCCTTCTCAATTATATGATAACTTTTTTCTAAATTCCCATCGAAGTGAAATTAGCGGTTCTAAAGGAGACAAATGATCACGAGACCAGAGTCTCAGTAACTCCAGATATTGTAAAATCATTGATTGATGCCGGTTTTGAGTGCCAGGTTGAAAAAGACGCGGGGGTTAATTCGTATTTCGAAGATAAAGATTACAGCAATGCTGGCGCTACGATAGTTGATGGTGCTGCCGCGTTGTATGCGGAGGCTGATGTGGTGGTTAAAATCAATGCGCCAGACCCAGAACAGGTCAGGTCGATGAAACCAGGTTCTGTGTTAATGTCATTCATGTTCGCCGCTACCAATCCCGAATTGGTTGAGGCTTGTGCAGCAGCTAAAGTCTCCGCATTTTCGATGGATGCTATTCCAAGAATATCCAAGGCACAAAGCATGGATGCGCTGAGCTCCCAAAGCAACCTTGGAGGATATAAATCTGTTATTCTTGCAGCGAATGCCCTGGGTAAAGTATTTCCGTTATTGATGACTGCTGCTGGTACGCTTAAGCCCTCTCGTATCGTGATTATGGGCGCAGGGGTTGCGGGATTACAAGCAATTGCAACCGCTAAAAGGTTGGGTGCAATCGTAGAGGTTTCGGATATCAGGCCTGAGGTGAAAGAACAAATTGAATCACTAGGTGGCAAATTCATTGAGGTTGACAGTGCGGAGGCTGTACAGACCGAAGGAGGCTATGTAAAAGAAGTTTCAGCAGAATACTTACAGAAGCAGAAAGAGGTTGTCGCAAAACATGTGGCCAACGCCGATATTGTTATTACAACCGCTCTGATACCTGGCAGAAAAGCCCCCATGTTAATTACCGAAGAGATGGTTAAATCTATGCGATTTGGTTCTGTCATCCTTGACATGGCAGTTTCTTCTGGAGGAAACTGTGAACTCAGCGAGGAGCATAAGACCGTCGTGAAACATGGTGTTACAATTATCGGCGAATCGAATTTACCCGCTTTACTTCCTCTCAATGCGAGTGAACTATACGCCAAAAATATTAGCACATTCCTTAAGCACTTAGCTGATAAAGATGGCTTTAAATGGGAAATGGATGAGGAAATCACAAAAGGATCTCTCATTACACACAATGGTGAAAAGATTCACCCAACAGTGCTGCCCAAAGAAGAAGAAGCAACATCAAATTCGTCGATAATAGAATAGACTAAAATTCGAATACAATGGAAATCATGGATACTGTAATCTCTTTTATAGGTGAGAATCAACAGATGATTTATATCGTCATACTCGCGGTCTTCGTGGGTTTTGTTTTAATTGCCAATGTACCATCTGTTCTTCACACTCCTCTGATGTCAGGGGCCAATGCAATGAGTGGTGTTGTAATGATCGGTGCCATTATCGTTATGGGCTATGCGGATTCAACAATGTCCAAAGTGCTGGGCCTACTGGCCGTGATTCTGGGGACCTTTAACGTGGTGGGTGGATTTGTGGTGACAGACCGGATGCTTGAGATGTTTAAGAAGAAACCAAAAAGTGAATAGCCATTTCCTTATTGATACAATTTAACAAATAGAATGATGACCGGATACTATTTAGAGATTACCTATGTCATAGCTGTGGTGCTGTTTATGATGGGCCTAAAGAAACTGGGCCACCCAGAAACGGCTCGCAAGGGTAATATGCAGGCTGGTATAGGAATGGGGATTGCCATCGTGGCAACGCTATTGCTGTACAAAAATGGGGATGGATCAGGGATCGGAAATTATGAATGGATAGCCGGTGGAATTCTTATTGGATGCATTATAGGCTTGCTCACAGCTAAGAAGGTGGCCATGACTGCCATGCCTCAAATGGTCTCATTGTTCAATGGAATGGGTGGTGCCTGTTCCGCTTTCATTGGATTAATTGAGTTTGGACCCGCTATGAATGGAGAAGTATTGACGTATACGACTGTCCTTGCTTGTTTGGTAGTGGGAACCTTAACCTTCTCAGGATCCATGATCGCGTTTGCCAAGTTAAATGGCAATTTGAACAAAGACATCCGCCTACCCTATTACAATATACTCAACACGTTGATCATGATCACATTGGTGGGGTTAACGGCTTGTTTATTGATGCATCAAATTACTGATGCTAGGATGTGGATCTACATTCTGTTTGGCCTATCTCTGGTATACGGCATCCTGTTTGTCATTCCGATTGGCGGTGCTGACATGCCGGTAGTGATTTCACTCCTGAACTCCTTGAGTGGTATTGCTGCGGCGTTGGCTGGTTTCATCTACGGAAACAATGTGATGATCATCGGAGGCATCCTGGTAGGCGCTTCGGGAACCATCCTTACGATTGCAATGTGTGAGGGGATGAATCGGCCGCTATCCAACGTGATCTTTGGAGCCTTTGGCGCAGGAGGAGCAAGCGGTGGAGCAACAGGCGCTGATGGTGCCTCTAAAACTGTTAAAGAAGCGAGCGCCAGTGATGTTGCTGTCATGATGAACTATTCGCAATCAGTTGTTATGGTACCTGGTTATGGGTTGGCTGTGGCGCAAGCACAACACATCATGGCTGAGTTTCAACAAATGCTGGAAACCAATGGTGTTGAAGTTAAATATGCCATTCATCCTGTAGCAGGACGGATGCCAGGACATATGAATGTTCTTTTGGCTGAAGCCAATGTTGAGTACGACAAACTGGTTGAAATGGATGATATCAATCCTAAATTCCCAACGACAGACGTGGTGCTAATCGTCGGTGCCAATGATGTTGTTAATCCTGCTGCCAATACCGACCCCCAGAGCCCAATATACGGTATGCCGATCCTTGAAGTTGAACAGGCATCCAAAATCATTATCGTCAAACGTTCGATGAATACTGGTTATGCCGGTATCGAAAACGAACTTTTCTTCAACGACAAAACTTCCATGCTCTTCGGAGATGCTAAGAAGGTCATCACTGATCTAGTCGGTGAGTTGAAGAATATGTAACCAAGATATACACAAGGCTTTCATCGAGTCCAACAGGTGCTCGACATGCAGCTGTAGCTAGCCGTAGCTGCTACAAAATTGCAGCATTCCTCCTCTCAAGCCTGTACTTAATCTTCTGGTGTTTAGTTGTATTTAGCGCGATTGTCTTCTTGGGCAATGGGCAGGTTCAATGGGCAATGGGCAATGGGCAAGAGGCAATGGGCAAGTTGAATGGGCAATGGGCAAGAGGCAATGGGCAAGTTCAATGGGCAATGGGCAAGAGGCAATGGGCAGGTTCAATGGGCAAGTTCAATGGGCAAGAGGCAATGGGCAATAGGCAGGTTCAATGGGCAATGTTCAATGGGCAGGTTCAATGGGCAAGAAGCAATGTGCAATGTGCAATGTGCAATGTGCAATATGCAATGTGCAATGTGCAATGTGCAATGTGCAATGTGCAATGTGCAATGTGCAATAGACAAGATACAATGTGCAATGTGCAATGTGCAATGTGCAATGTGCAATGTGCAATGTGCAATAGACAAGATACAATGGGAATTGGGCAATAGACAGGATGCAATGGGAATTGGGAATTGGACAATTATCGATTAAACCAGACAAAGAGCTTCCAAATCTTACTCTTGCAAGAAAGACGCGGTACTCTAGTTTATTTGAATCGACATAAAACGTAGTCTTGTAGGCAACATGAATTTGGGTAGTCGTATTTTAATTGTGATCTTTACCCGTAAGACTAAGCGAATCAATCCCTTGGTATGACCTGGTTAGAATATCTAACTACCGTTTTAATATTATTTGGTGCATTGATCATGCTCTATGCCATAGTCTATACCCGAAAAGTACTTCCCATCGTACACTCCCTTGCCATACGGAGGACCTGGCTGCTTCTCATTGTCCTGATGCTCATTTTCTTTGTCGGTTATCTTGTAGCAGCTGGCTTGGTGATAAGCAATAATGCCGATCTCATCGCCATTGTCACCGGCTTTGTATTCTTGTTCGGAGCAGTCTTTGTCACCATTACAGTGCAAACGGGATACAGCACAATTGCAGAGATTCAGAAGCTGTATAAAACCAGTGAACAAGCTCAAAGATTAGAGAAAGCTCAGGTGGAACTCATTAACATGAACAAGCAGCTCATATCCAAAAATGAAGAATTGGAGCAATTTGCCTATATGGCATCACATGATTTGCAGGAACCGCTCTGCACCATCAACAGTTATGTCGAGCTACTACAGGACGACTATAAGGGAAGATTTGATGATAACGCTGACAAATACTTACAATTCATTTCAAGCGCATCATATCGAATAAGTGAACTCGTTAAGGGCCTACTGAGCTACGCACTCTTAGGAAGAAACAGGGAACTAACCATGGTCGACTGCAACGCTCTTATCCAAGACATTCAAAGCAACATGGTCTTTCGCATTTCAGAAACAAACACCCAACTTAAAATAGRCGATCTACCCAGCGTAAAAGGATCAAAAATAGAACTTGGCTTGTTGTTTCAAAACTTATTGGTCAATGCCATCAAGTTCCATAAAAAGAACACGACTCCCGAAATCAAAATATCKGCAAAAAAGGAGMATGACTTTTGGAAGTTCTCCTTCSAAGACAATGGAATTGGCATAGCCAGCGAGAACATAGAAAAAATATTTGTGATCTTTCATCGGGTCTATAGCAAAAGCAAATATGAAGGAAGCGGGATAGGGTTGGCTCATTGCCGGAAAATTGTCGAGTTACATGGTGGCAATATCTGGGTAAGTTCACATCCCAATGAAGGCAGCACTTTTTCTTTTACTATTCCAAACTAACACTTGTGAAACAAAAACTGAACTGTGTATTGTTAGTAGATGATGATGATGCGACTAATTTCATCAACAAAATGTACATCAMAAAAGCGGACTGTRCTGAAGARCTACATATTGCRAAARACGGCCAGGAGGCCCTTGACTTCCTTAAAAAAAGCGTAGAYGGMAGCTATCCACATCCCGACCTCATCTTTCTCGACATCAATATGCCCAAAGTCAATGGTTGGGAATTCCTTCAGAAATATAAAGAATTAGACACCTTTCAAAAAGGTGATATTATTATCGTTATGCTCACCACGTCATTCAACCCCTACGACCAAATCAAAGCGGAGGAAACCGAGGAAATCACCGGCTTTAGGCACAAACCAATGACCAAGAACCTACTGGATGGAATTCTTCACGAATATTTCGCAGACCGATTTTGAGGACAGGAAAGCCAATCGGTCTTAGATAAAGGGGATTGATCACTTTCAAAAGGCCTCTTTGCCGGCAACAAGCTTATACATCCATTTTTTCCTCTTTACGCTTAGACAAAATTAACGTTAACATCACAGTTCAGCACATTAGATTAAATGAATACCCAACGAATAGCCCATACGCTGATTATTGTTTTCATCTGGACCTGCTACGCTTGCAATAACGGATCAGATAAAAGGAAGCATCGATCCAGACTGGCTTCCACTCCCATAATTCAGTTCAATTATGGTGACTCGTACCCACATGATATCACCTCATTCACGGAAGGCCTCCTTGTACATGAAGGTGTACTATACGAAAGTACAGGAGCAACACCAGAGCATCCACAGACGAGATCATTGTTTGGTGTACTGGACCTTACCTCCGGTAAAATTGATGTAAAAGTGGAGATCGATGGGAACAAATATTTTGGAGAGGGCATCACCTTTCTAAATGGCAAATTTTATCAACTCACCTATCGATCAAGAATTGGCTTTGTGTACGACGCGATCACATTTGACCAAGTGGCAAAATTTTCGATCCCCAGCAAAGAAGGCTGGGGAATGACCACGGATGGAACGTCACTCATAATGAGTGATGGCTCGCATGTCCTGACTTATATAAATCCAGACAATCTAAAGGTGATTAAAAAAATTGATGTAACGGAATACGGCCGAATCAAGAAATGGCTGAATGAGTTGGAGTTCATCAATGGCTTTATCTATGCCAATGTGTGGACGACTAACATGGTGGTTAAAATTGATCCCAATAACGGGAAGGTCGTTGGGAAGCTAGACTTCACCAGCCTGGCTCAAGAGGCCAAATCACACTATCCTGGCTCACTGGAGATGAATGGCATCGCCTTCGACCCCATCACAAATAACCTATTTATAACAGGAAAGTTTTGGCCCAAAATTTATCAAATTACCCTGGAGGAGGACGCTGCACAAGAAGCTGATTCAAAGGTTGATTGAGCGGTGCGGCCGCATCCCCTTTTTAAGCCAATTTGGGCAAGGGTGCAACTTCATCGTCAGGTAATAGAAAATGTAAAATATTGAACGCCAAATACTAAATGAAAAAGTGCTTTTCAGGGGCACATAGATGCTTCAATTGGAAGAATGGGTTACAGGGAAAGAAACAACTTTTACATTTTTCATTTGATATTTAGAGTTTATCATTCTAAAATCATTGGATAATCCTTAGTGATGATCAGCACAAGCTCGCTAACTGTTCAGTTTTAGCACAGGGCTGCCAATCGCTAAACCCAAGAAGAAGCCATCATCGAACGCCCAATTCCGGGTGCCGTCCTCTCTTTGTTCTGAAAAAGGCCTTCATCTTCTCTATATCTTCATCCACATTCTCCGACGGATGGATCATCGGTCCGAGACCCACTTCTTTATCTACAAAATCTACAAAAGGAAGTAAAATTGGCACCCCAGCTTTTTTCGCGATGAAGTAAAACCCCTTTTTCCATTCCGGCCGGTACGCCCGAGTTCCTTCGGGTGTGACTCCAAGGTAGAACTTATTGTGCTCTTCAAAT
>JAESRW010000036.1 GCA_016764395.1 Flavobacteriales bacterium | reverse complement strand
TGCCTCGCATGCCGTTCTGCAATTTCAATTTCTCCTTGTGTGAAATGTACAAAACCGATATTCTCCAGCGAAAAGGCGATCCCATTTTTAAAGCCGATTTCTTTACTGAGTGCAAGGCTTTTAATAAAATACTCCAGTGCTTTTGTCGTATCCCCACGCATCAAATCGCAGGTCGCCAGATGTCCAAAACCGAATACAACGCCTTTGTTGTTCCCAATCCCTTGATGAAGATTGAGTCCCCTTTCATAATATGCCCTGGCCTCAGTTATCTCGTTCCTGTTTTGATGCAGAAATCCCAAATTGGCCAGCGATTGTGCGGCGCCCTTTTTGTCCCCAATTTTCTCCTGCAGTTTCAGGCTCTTATGAAAATACTGCTCCGCTTTCTCAACTTCTCCCTGGGTATTGTACAATCCGCCAAGGCTGATTAAACAGTTGGCAATGCCATATTCATCTCCTGTTTGCACCCCGATTTTTAAGCTCTGATGGTAGCAGTCCAGGGCTTGGGCGATATTTCCCTGGCTATCGTAGATCCTTCCCATATTTTCCAATGAGCTGGCCATACCATCCAGGTCATTAATTTCCTTTTGGATGGCCAAACTCTGTTGAAAGTATTTAAGGGCCTCTGTGACGTTGCCTAGGTTGAAATGGCTGAATCCGAAGTTGTTCAACGTATTTGCCAACAGTATTTTGTAAAGCAATGCCTCCTGAGCATTGACTCCTCCCTGATCCAACCGTTTCGTGATAAGGACATCTACTAAGGCATTGTAATCGAGCCACGATTCGTGCATCAAGTTTTCGGCAAGGATGTTTATGCTGATAATCTTGGTGCTATCTTGCTCGGCTTCGTGATAAATGGTGAGCATAGAATCGAGAAGGGCCTTATCCTCTTTGGCAAAGTTCGAAAGGTTCAGGGAATCGATTAGATAATAGCTTGGGTCGGCAATCTGCTCGTTGCCTACCTGCGCCTCCGCTTTATTTCCACCCAATTGCTCCTGAGCTAGGAATAAGGTAAAAAGTAGCAGAATTTTCAGACCGAACTTCATATCTGAAAGGTAAAATTATTTGGTCTTTAGAAAATCAGCGTTGTCTCAATCAGGCGATTGGTTATACAGTCTCGACAAGAAACAACAGAGCCCTGTCACCCTTTCCCATGAGTACTTTATGTTTGCTGGCCTCCCCCTCTGTGATCCACAAGCCATCTCCTTTTTGGTAAGAGACCACTTCTCCGTTGAAATCAATTTTCATGGATCCTTCTACGACCAAGCCAACATGGCCTTTTGTGCACCAGTCTTCTTCAACAAAACCCTCCGAGAATTCCGCGAGGCGCATTCTTTGATCGTTGTAAATGTATTCCTTGTACCTGATTCCCGTGGCAGCTGGAATCCAGTTTAATTCCTCAAAATGAATGGGTAGATTGCTCATATTCTGCTTTGATAGGTGAAAAGTTCAAAATATCTCCCCTCCTTTTCGATGAGTTCATCGTGCGTCCCTCGTTCGGCGATCTTTCCATCTTCTATAACCAATATTTGATCAGCCTGACGAATGGTGCTCAAACGATGCGCTATCACAAAGGTGGTTCTGTCTTTCACCAAATCCTCCAAGCTTTTCTGAATTAAAACCTCGCTCTCCGTGTCTAGATTGGAGGTCGCCTCATCAAGAATAACAATCTTTGGATTTGCGAGCAGGGCCCTGGCTATAGAGATGCGCTGTCGTTGTCCTCCCGATAACTTAACGCCCCGTTCGCCAATAAGGGTGTTCAGTCCATCCTTAAAACGATCGGTGAATTCATTCACATAAGCCGCTTTCACAGCGGACCGTATTTCATTTTCCGTGGCATTGGGTTTGGGGAATAGAATGTTCTCACGGATAGTGCCCTCGAAGAGAAATTCATCTTGTAGTACTACCCCAAGATTTTTCCGGTAGCTACTCAGCGTAACTTTGGATAGGTCTATCCCGTCCATACTTACCACACCTTCGGTTGGATTTAGAAAAGTAGCTGCCAGTCCAGCAATGGTGGATTTACCAGAACCTGAAGTTCCGACCAATGCGGTTACAGAACCTGCCGGGGCATCAAAGCTGATATCGTGGAGCACTTCTTTTCCATTGTCATATCCAAACGAGATGTGCTCAAATTTCATGTTGCCTTCTATACCATTCAATTCAATGGTCCGTTCTGCTGAATCGTCTTCGGCCTCCAGGTTCATGATCTCCTCGGTACGATCCAATCCTGCAAAAGCCTCTGTCAGCTGTGAGCCGATATTGCTCATCTGTACAATTGGAGCGATCATGAATCCGAGGTACAAGGTGAAGGACAGAAAATCACCAAAGGTCATGTCACCTTGAATAATGAGATACCCTCCAATCCCCATGATGCCGGCTGAGGCCAGCCCCAGTAAAAAAGTGGATGAGCTGGTGATCAATGCTGTTGATGTGAGGCTCTTTTTTACATTTTCGAAAAGTTTCTCAACGCCCTCTTCAAAAGTTTTGTTCTCTTGCGCTTCTGCATTGAAGCCTTTGATGACTCTTACGCCGTTTAAGGTCTCTGTAAGCCTACCGGTAACGTCAGCATTGATCTCCCCTCGCTTCCTGAAAATGGGCCGAATGTATCCGAATGCCTTCAGTGCTACAAACGCGAAAATGGCAATGGGCACTAAAACATAAAACGTCATCACCGCAGATATCCTAATGAGCAATATCAGTGAAATGATGGCTGTAAGGGTACCACCAACCAGTTGTACCAATCCCGTTCCTACTAAATTGCGAACTCCTTCAACATCCGTCATGATCCGTGATACCAATGCACCAGATTTGTTATTGTCGAAATAAGAGACCGGAAGGGAGAGGATTTTCTTTTGCACTTTTGTTCTCAACTCTGAAATTAGGTGCTGTGCTTCAACACTGAGAATTCTGGTCAGCAGAAAAGACGTGATCGCTTGAATCAGAATGGCGCCTGCAACTCCCAGCAATAGATTTTGCATTAGATCAAAGTCCTTGTTGGCGATTACATCATCAACGAGGTATTTACTGGCCCATGGAAGTACAAGGCTTGCAAGCCGGCTGATAATGATCAGGACAAGCCCAACGAAAATGATATTCCTGCGCGGCCAAACAAACGTTTTAAATGCCTTGACGATTGTGAAATGCTCTTTACTCATGGTCGCTCCTTTGTCGATAACTGTTCCATATTTTATACTGTGCCATTACGGCAGGGGCAGGGATAGGAATCGAATAAACTGATTATGTTGACTCCTTCTTTTGTCCTTATTCTACGTGATGAAATATTCGTATGGACGGGCCATTCACATACTGTATGCCTTCAAAGAGAACAAGATAATTTCGGCAATTCTAATCATTTTATACTAGACCCAACTCCTAAGGTGACATTCAATGCGTGATGCGAGAAATTTCAGTACCATCTGTAGTGAGATAAACACTGTGTAGATCCGCAGTCATGCAAGAATGCACGGGCAGAATTTTGACGATATCACCTATTTGAATCTTATCAAGATAGGCTGAAGGAGCGTGGACCGTACCGTGTTCCTGGGAAATCCTGGCTAGATATACATCCTCAACTAAGGCTCCCCATCTCTCACCATCGTCTTCTGCTACCAAGCCAAATATGGTCCCGTGCTTTGGATGGTTCAGGAGTTCTTTGGAGAAGTGCACACCACCGCCATAAATGATTATTTCGTTCCGATCTGCATGGATCGCAACCACTGGGCAAGCCACAGCAATGGTTATCTGCTCCAAGGTACATGATCCAATTTGTCGTTGGGTCAGGTCGTAAAAAACAAAATTCCCAGGACGGATCTCATCGACTTCGGTGAAATCCTCCATCACGCTGCAAGTTGGCGTATCTCCTACCGTAATTAAAAGATCTGCATATCTCTTGGTAAAATACGTTTTCACCTGATTCATCAGATCGATACTCTCAACATGAATCCGAGCAATTTCATCCACATTTTCCGCTGCGTAGCTGTGTCCGGCATGGCCGAGAAAACCGCGTAGCGTGGTCAACGCACAGCGATCTATTTCATCCATAATTCCAGCTATCTCCTCCACATGATCAGGAGCTACGCCCGTACGGTGATAACCAATGTCCAGCTTTACCAAGAGGTTGATGGGCTCAGTGAGTGCTTTGGAGAGGGCAATGACGGTATCTTTGGATTCAACGACCAGGTTCAAGGTAATTGATTTTGCCAATTCATTGATCTTGTCGATTTCCAGTACATTGGCTGGAAATGCGACCGTAATATCTGTCCAGCCATCCCCGGCAAAATAATGGGCCATAGAGATTGACGAGGTGGTAATACATTCCACACCTTCATCTCTGAACCAGGAACCAATTTCGTGAGACTGGTGTGTTTTGAAGTGGGGCCTGAAGATCACATTATTGCGTCTGGCTTTCTCGGCCATTGCTCGAATATTGTTTCTGCACTTTACTTCATCTAGGAGAACAGTCGGCTTTTGGATCATGTACATGGGCTAAATGAGTTTAGACGTTTCAATTATTATCATTACATGTTTATTATTTGGTTGAAAGAAGCCACTTTAAATCCATTCTTGATCACTGTTTTGTAGGCCTCACTATTCTGATTAATGACGGGATTGGTATGGTTAAAATGGATAAAATGTACTTTGCTTTTATCCATGGAGGATAGGTTCTTGAACAGCTCCATGCTCTCGACAATGAAGGGATGCGGGACGGCCGACATATCCCTGTTCTTAAGTTCATTTCCGTCGTAGAACGTGGCATCGAGAAAGGCATAGTCTGACTTCTTGATTTCCGCAAGAATGGACGTGCTCCATTTTGACCATTTATCAATGTCTGGAATAAACAATGCGGTTTTACTCGGCCCTTCAATGCGGTAACCTACCGTTTCGGAAAACTCGTCCCGGTGAGGAACCGTAAAAGGAGTAACCTTGATCCTGTTGTTGAGCGCGATCGAGCGACCATTTTCCAGCGCCTTAATTGAAATATTCTTATTGGCGACCAATTGACTCCACGGTCCATTTGCTTTGATAAATTGTTCCATTTTGGGCATGGCATACACAGGCAGTTCCCGGGTATTGATGGCCTCTTTTCCAAGGAACATCAAGCCGGTATAATGGCCAATATGGGCGTGCGTCAGAAATATGCCATTGGGAACCTCACGATTATGGGATCCTGCTTGACTTTGCAACAAATGAAATTGCGAAACCATATCTGGAGTAGCCTCAAACAGCCAGGTATGTTGGCTTTCATGGTCGATGAGGCCCAGAGAGACTACTTTGCGACTGTGGTCGGGATGATCATAGAGATCTTTACAGCAATCCTTGTAGCATCCGATCTGAGGAGAGCCTGCATCTTGAATGGTGCCAAGGATTACAAGCTGAACATCGGGCGCTGTTGTAATATTGTTGAGCGTCCACTTGAATGAGAATGCACCGGCTAACAGGAGAATACAAAGGAGTAAGATTGAGATCCTGTTTCTCATGTGTTTAGATTATATATTGGCTTTAGTTTAAGGTGGCGTTGTAAACTGTGTCTATTTATATTTAATTTCAAATCACACCCTGTTCGGGAGAATTCCACAATAAAGCAAATCCAGTTTAACCGCAAAGTACGCGCTATGAACGCAAAGGTAAAAGTAGATTGATAATTCATCGCGTCCTTTGCGAAACCTTTGCGCCCTTTGCGGTTAGATCATATGGCTTCTGGAAAAACTAAGCATTTTTCCAAAATCAAAACTGCTTGATGTGCTGATATAATGCAACGTTATTATAAACTAAAGCCTATATATTTGGTTAAGCCGGTCGGGTTGAGCTCGCCATCCGTCATTCTACAATATGGCCAAATTTTAGGTCTGCTGGTTTCACACTGCCAAGTTATAGATTCTAACCCAAAGAGATTTTGTAAATTTGCGGCCTGATGAAAATAGAGAAAACAGTCGCTTTTTACACGCTGGGTTGCAAGTTGAACTTTACGGAGACCTCAACAATTGGCCGGGAGTTCGTGGATGCGGGCTACAAAAAAGTCAATTTTGAGGATTCACCGGATGTATATGTAATCAATACCTGTTCGGTAACGGATAGTGCGAATAAGAAATGTCGGAACATCGTCAATCGGGCAAGGCGCCATGCGCCCAATGCCTTTATCGCTGTGACGGGGTGTTATGCACAGCTCAAACCTGGTGAAATTGCAGAGATTCCTGGAGTAGACATCGTACTTGGAGCTTCTGAAAAGTACAATATGTTAGAGCATGTAAGGCTGAAAGAGCAGGGGAGTGAGCAAAAAGTATACTCTTGCGAGATCGAACATGTGAATGAATTCAAAGCTTCTTACTCTCATGGAGATAGGACACGATCGTTCCTGAAGGTTCAGGATGGGTGCGACTATTCTTGTACCTTCTGCACCATTCCTCTGGCCAGGGGGAAAAGCCGCAGTCAGAGCATAGAAAAAACGATAGCGTCTGCAAAAGAAGTAGCGGCCAAAGGGGTGAAGGAAGTGGTCTTGAGCGGTGTAAATATCGGGGACTTTGGGAAAAACCATACGGCTAAGGCCGGTGACCCCAGGGAGAATTTCTTAGGGTTAATTCAGGCGCTGGACCAAATAGAAGGCATCGAGAGATTTAGGATCTCGTCCATTGAGCCCAACCTGCTCTCAGATGAAATCATTGACTTTGTGGCGCATTCGCGGCGTTTTATGCCTCATTTTCACATCCCCCTTCAATCTGGATCAAACACCATTTTGAAACTGATGCGTAGGCGATACCTGAGGGAAGTTTACTCAGCCCGTGTGGCTAGAATTAAGTCTTTGATGCCTCAGGCTGCAATTGGCGTGGACGTGATTGTTGGCTTCCCGGGAGAATCTGATGAGGCTTTTGCCGAGACTTATGACTATCTGAACCAATTGGATATTTCATATTTGCATGTCTTTACTTACTCGGAAAGAGAAAATACACCCGCCGCCAATATGGAAGCTTCTGTACCGCCCAACGTGCGTAAAGAGAGAAGTAAGATGTTGCATATCCTGTCTGACAAGAAACGCCGGGCTTTTTATCGGCAATTTGAAGGCGCGCCTGGAAATGTGCTTTTTGAATCCCCCAATGCGGATGGTAGTATCTATGGCTTTACCGATAATTATGTAAAGGTGACCACCAATTATGTGGAGGGGTTAGAAAATAATATTGTAGAACTGAAGTTGAATAGCGTGAATTCAGATGGGATAATGACAGCTGATGGCGATTCAATCTCGGCAGCTGGTAAAATCCGTCACCAAGAAACAAGCTTCTAAAACACAATACTAGCAGCTCAATAAACCAAGTACCTAACATACATCCCACAACATTCAACAGGCAACACGTAACGCGAAACACGAAATCCGCAACACGCAACACGTAACCCAAATAACCCAGAACAACACATGTACCCAACAATTTCAGATCTCATAAACGACCTCTTTGGGTTAAACATTCCGCTACCGATTCAGAGTTTCGGTTTTTTCGTGGCATTATCATTTCTCTTTGGGGCGTACGTCCTTCAATTGGAGATGAAGCGCAAAGAAGGGGAGGGCTGGTTACCGCTGGAACGTGTGAAGGTCATGATTGGTGAGAAAGCCTCTTTGCTGGATTTTGTAACCGCGGCGTTGCTTGGCTTTGTGATTGGGTATAAATTATTGGAGGCCGCCTTGAATTATATGGAGTTGGTGCAGGATCCGCAGTCATTCATTCTTTCTCTTCGGGGAAATATGTTGGGAGGTATTGCTGGAGCGGCGTTTTCTACCTTCCTTAAAAAGAGGGAGAGCGATAAGAACAAACTAGATGTTCCGAAGGAGGTGAATCAGGTGGTTCATCCCTATGAGCTCATTGGTAATATTGTGATGATTGCGGCCTTTGCCGGTTTATTGGGAGCTAAAATATTCCACAATTTGGAGAATCTAGATGAGCTCATGGCTGATCCCGCTGGTGCGCTGACCTCTTTCAGTGGATTGACATTTTATGGAGGATTGATTTGTGGATCGGCAGCAGTGCTTTACTATACCAAGAAGCATAGCCTGGGTGTGATTCACATGTTGGACAGTGCGGGCCCTGGATTGATGCTCGCTTATGGTGTTGGGCGAATAGGATGTCAGGTAGCAGGTGACGGTGATTGGGGGATACCCAATGATGCACCTAAGCCGGATTGGCTGTCATTTGCGCCAGACTGGGTTTGGGCATATAATTATCCCAATAACGTTTTGGGCATTGACCTAAAGACCAGTTTTCTCAATGACGGTTACAACAGTCTTACAGGCTATGCATGGCCCACGCCTTTGTATGAAGCCACCGTTTGTATTGGGTTGTTCTGGTTGTTGTGGGCGTTCAGAAAGAAATTTACCGTGCCGGGAATGATGTTCTCTGTTTATTTGATGCTGAATGGCATTGAGCGGTTTTTTGTAGAGAAAATACGGGTCAATACTGTATACACGCTCTTCGGATCAGAGATAACTCAAGCTGAAATTATCTCTACCCTTTTGTTTATTGCAGGTGTTATCGGCGTAATCGTTTTTCGCCGAATGAATCTCAAGCCGAAATATACCGAGCAAGTAGCGGGAAGCTGATCACTTAACCTGCGGTGTCATGCCCAGGTGGAAGAACATAAATGATAGCAGATCTGTGTTCTCGGCAATGCGTTTGGATACTGGTTTTCCTGCTCCATGTCCTGCGTCCACTTCAATTCTGCCCAATACCGGTAATTCTCCACCGTGCATTTCCTGTAGCGTAGCGAGATACTTGAATGAATGCGCTGGTACAACCCTGTCATCATGATCAGCAGTGGTCACCATGGTGGCGGGATAAGCGGTTCCTTTTTTAAGGTTGTGTAAGGGAGAGTAGCCCAATAAGTATTTAAACTCTTCTTCGTTTTCGCTAGAGCCATAATCACCCGTCCATGCCCAGCCGATGGTGAAGTTGTGAAAGCGCAGCATATCCATTACTCCAACAGCAGGGAAAGCAACTTTGTAAAGGTCGGGCCTTTGGGTCATACAGGCCCCTACAAGTAAGCCCCCGTTGGACCGGCCCGAGATAGCCAGCTTTTGTGAATTGGTATAACCTTGTTCAATGAGGTACTCGGCTCCTGCAATAAAGTCATCAAATACATTTTGCTTCTGCAGCTTGGTTCCTGCTTTGTGCCATTCCTCTCCATACTCTCCACCTCCTCTAATATTGGCCACCGCATAAATGCCACCGTTTTCGAGAAAGATGGTGTTTTGTAAGGAGAATCTTGGTGTTATGCTGATATCAAAACCTCCATATCCATAAAGCAAAGTAGGGTTCTTACCATCTAAATGGATGTCTTTTTTATGAACGATAAACATTGGAATGTCGGTCCCATCTTTAGATTTGTAAAATATCTGCTTGGTTTCGAAATTCGACAGATCAAACGCTGTTTTGGGTTCGGTAAATACCGCGGATTCTCCGGTTAGCATATTGTATTTATACACCGTTCCTGGAGTTGTGAAGGTGTTGAACTGATAGAACACATTCGGGTCTTCCATTTTGCCTGATAGGCCCGACATAGTACCGATGCTCGGTAGCTCAATCTCTCCCACTTTGGTTCCATCAAGCTCGTAGATCCAGGCTTTACTGGTTGCGTCTTTCATGTATTGGGCAATTACTTTTCCCCCTGAAAGCGTAACACCACGAAGTACTTCTTTAGCCTCAGGTATTACAGATACCCAGTCTTTTGTATCAGGAAGGGCAGGGTCTATCAACACCAGCTTATAGCGTGGGGCGCCATTATTGGTCCTCACCAGAAGTTGGCCATCATAATGGTCAATAACTGAATATTCATACTCAAATGCTTCATCAATTGCTTGGAATGATGCATCCTCACTCCCGAGATCTTTATAATAAAAAGAAGAGCCGCTTGTTCCTTCTGAGCCATGAACAATCAGGTATCTTTCATCATCGGTAACGCCAGCATAGAAATTTCTCAAGGCGTGTTCGGTATCCTGATAAATAAGTTGATCCTGATCCTGTGTGGTCCCTAGTTTATGATAGTAGACTTTGTGGAATTCATTTTTGGTTGTGAGTTCAGCGCCTTCAGCTGGGGCATCATAGCGACTGTAATAAAATCCATCTCCTTGCCAGGAAGCACCTGAAAATTTGATCCATTCAAGATGGTCATTTAACTTTTTCTTGGTGGCCAGTTCTATTACATGAAAATCTGTCCAATCAGATCCTGCGTTGGATACACCGTATACGGCATATTTTGCATCTTTTGATACGGAAAAGCTACTTAATGCAGTCGTTCCATCATCGGAGAGTTTGTTGGGGTCAAGCAGGACCTCTGGGGCTCCTTCAAGGCCTTTTTGGTAGTAGAGTACAGATTGATTCTGAACGCCGGAGTTCTTATAGAAGAAGTAGTACGCTCCTTCTTTAAATGGAGCTCCAATTTTGGGATAATTCCAAATCTTCGTTAGCCGATCCTCAATCTCTTTCCTGAATGGGATTTGCATCAAGTAAGATTCGGTCAAGGTGTTTTGCGACTTTACCCATGCTGCTGTTTCCTCGGATCGGTCATCTTCCAACCAACGGTAAGGGTCACTGACTTTTACCCCATGGTATTCGTCAATATGGTCCCCTTTTTGGGTCTCGGGATACTGAATCTTTTGCCCACAATGAGCGGTGAGAAAGAGGACAACTAACAGGGCAAAATAACGATAGAGGCTTTGCATAAGATAAAATTTAATTATTGAGACGCCGAAATTAAATAATTATTGCTGAAAGACACTAGTGGTTCAATTCATAAGTTTATGTCAGTATCTGTTTTGAATTTCTAATTGACCTAATTTCTAATTGCTCTAAAGAAATCCTAAAGCACAATGCCCAATTTCTATGAGCAGGAAATTGTATTCAGGATGCACTTGCTTGGAATTTGAGATTTAGAAATTGGACATTCATTAGGAATTAGGGCAATTAGAAATTAGGTCAATTAAACACGTATTTATGAATTGTACCACTAGGCAGGTGCTACACCTTGAGTGCCCAAACAATACACACCTGCTCTCTCACATATAAGCTGGGCAGATTTTGCGATTTTTCCCTCTATTGCACCTCGGCCTGTAGCCAAGAACGATTTCATGGGATCCGCTACTCACGCCTCCAATCTTGGAGAGCGTATAATCATATGAATATCCAAGCTTGATCATGGGCCCGATATTGAAACCGAGCAATCCTGCAATGCCTTCTATTTTACGATAGGCCACTCCGACCCAGAATTTATTGCCCCAATCTACCCGTATGGTTGCGTCCAATTGTGGGGGCGTAATGAGCCCCATTCGAACATGTGCCGAGGGGATGATAGATATCGTCTTCTTTACCAGCATGCGATAACCGATGGTGAAATAGAGATGGTCCAATAAGCGAACACCGGTTCCTGAGATGGTCAGCGGAAACAGTTGCCTTGCAGCCGCACCCATAAACAAGTCCTCGGAGTACATCCAGATTCCGAAGTTTGCATCCGGGAGTATGCTGCTTGAACTGGAAACAGCCGGGTCAGTAGGGTTAAATGGTGATAAGGTACCAGCATCCACCACAAACTGCTGTACGCCTGCTGAAATACCCAGAGAAGTAGTGAATTTGCGGTTCATTGGGATGTGAAAAGCATAAGAAACATGCCCACCTATTGTACTCATCGGCCCCGTCGCATCTTTGATAAAGTAGGCACCGATCCCTTCGAATGTCTTTTTATTTCTTTTTTTACTGTTTAGGCGTCCATGTGCGTTGGCAAACATTGTTACCGGTCCCCCTCCTGGAAAGCCTACCCATTGATTGCGGTATCCGGCGTTGGCCTCCCAACAATGAGTGGCCCCGGTTACTGCAGGATTAATCATGTAGTTGTTGAGAATATGCATGGTGTAATGTGGGGTCTGCTGAGCCATCACAAATACAGGTGCCGATAGACACACAAGTAGAAACAGTTTTAGTGCACTTCTGCCGATCATCTCACAATCGTTAACTGGCCGGCGTAGCTTGAAGGATCGAGCTCATCAACTTCTATCACATAATAATATACGGCTGCTGCCATGTTGGTTCCTGAAAATTGGCCGTCCCAGGGCGTGTCGTATCCAGTACTCTGAAATACGACGTCGCCCCATCGATTGTACACTTTTACTTTGGCGTTCGTGTACAAAACCAAACTTTCGATGAACCAGGTATCATTGAATCCATCTCCATTCGGAGAAAAGGTATTTGGAATGATAAGCGGGCAGGTAGCGGTTACGACAGTGATGGTCTCACTGCCTGTACAGCCATCAGCATCAATGAGCGATACGGTATAGCTCTCACCCATGGTCAGGCCGCCTGCGGTTTCAGTGGTCTGAGACAAGGCATCGTTCCAACTGTAGGTGTAGGGTGCAGTGCCTGAGGTAACCGTAACAGTGGCGGAGGCAGTTGTAGTCCCTGCGCCGGCACAATTAGCACTTGAGGACCCTGTGCTTTGTAGGCCAGCTGGCGAGACGAGAGAGAATGCTTCTGTTTCTGTGCAATTGTTGGCATCTGTGATGGTGACACTGAAGGCACCCTGGCATAAACCGACAGCCGTGGCAATGGTTTGAGAAAGCGGGTCATCCCAACTATAAGTTAGGGTGCCGGTACCGCCAGTGGCTCCTGGTGTGGCTGTTCCATTACAAGTGCCACAACCCGGCGGAGTAGATGACGGGTTGGTAGCGATTTCTGGGGGACGTGTGATGTCAACTGTTTGTGTTGCCGTGCATCCAATGGAGTCTGTCACCGTCACAGTATAGGTGGTTGGAGTGCCTACGCCTCCACATAATGCACTGGCCRTGCTTGTTGTTTGGCCATCGCTCCATGCGTATAAATAATTGGGGCTACCGCCAAAAGGAATGCTTCCTGACCCAGTAGCAGTGGCTGTTCCATCACAATCACCGAAACAGGTTTCATTGGTTGAGCTAGTGATAGCCGCCACTAAGAGGCTGGTGTCTCGTATAGTAATGTTAACGGTGTCACCTGGGCAAAGGACAAAATCTGTTACGGTAAGTGTATAGTTATCTCCTTCACAAAGGCCGGTAAATGTGAATGAAGAGTCTATTGTGTCAAGCACTGTGACTAATGTGGTTTGGTTAGTCCAGGAAATTGGATAGGAGCATGCACCTGACCCCGAGCATCCTCCACTGGCCGTAACAAATGCTGTACCATTACAGGATTCGAAGCAAGCAACTCCATCTGTAATGGTGCCAACAATTGGCGGCGGAGGCACAATCGAGTCATTTGCTATCGTGACACAGCCAGTTCCATCAGTAATTGTAACCGTATATATTCCAGCACACAGACCTGTTGCGCCCTGCCCTACTTGAACAGGTGAGGTGTTCCAGCTATAGGTAAATGGCCCGCCATTTCCCCCTGACGGAACCACCAGAATTAGCCCATCACAATCTGCAGGACATTCGATATTAGGAGGAGAAGTTTGAGGCCCTTCGGTAAAATTCAAGGTTAACCCACATTGAGCACTTACCTGCACTATGTATCCCCAACATAGGAACAGCATACAAAAGCAGTATTTGGCTAGATAATTGCGCAAAGCGATCCGGTGGTTATTTTTTTGATTTCCCAAAAATATCAAAGATACGCATGAAATACTGCGCTTCGGGTGAACGTTTTCAACAGTTATTCTCGTATTTCAAATATTTTCTATTTTTGCGATGTGAACAGAGTGTGCCTCATCCTTATCTTCCTTTCATCTAGTTTCCTGACAAGCTATGCTCAAGACGAAGCAATAGATTCGACGGTTGCCACAACGGTTTCTGATACAGCTGCCGCAATGGCTTCGGATACGGTTAAGGCGGAATTTGATGAAATTGATATGGAAGCGGAGAAATTCTACAACAGTGGAATTGCAAAATATCAAAGTGGAGCACTCTCAGGGGCACTGGAGGATTTTACCAAAGCTATTGAAGTCAAGCCAGCTTTCGAAAAAGCATACAGAAACAGAGGTGCGGTAAGATCAGATCTAAAGAACTACATAGGCGCTATCGCAGATTTTGATCAGGCGATCAAGCTGAAACCAGATTCTACCACTGCTTATTTTAGTCGGGGGCAAGCGAATTATGCGCTCGATAAGCTGGAGGATGCCATACTGGATTACAACGGGGCCATCAGCGTAAATGCACAGGACTCGAAGGCCTACTATTATAGGGGAGGCATTAAATTTCAGTTAAAGGATTACCAAGGGGCAAAAGCGGATTTCACGGCATGCATTAAAGTGGACCCTAAAAATGCCAATGCCTATAATGATAGGGGCAGTGCGAAGAAAATGCTGGAAGACGATAAAGGCGCAGCTGCTGATTATGGGAAGGCCGTACAGATGAACCCTCAATTGGCTTTGGCCTATAATAATCTGGGTAGTATTAAGAAGAAAATGGGTGACCATACGGGGGCCATTCTAGAATATTCTCTGGCATTAAAAATTAAGCCCGATTATGTATTGGCCTATAACAACAGGGGCTCGGCAAAGTATGATGCCGAAGATTACAAAGGAGCTATCACGGATTTTACAGAAGCCATCAAATTGGATAGTAAATATGCCTATGCCTATAACAACAGAGCCGCTGCCAAATGCAAATTAGAGGATTATAAAGGAGTGGTTACCGATGCCAGTATGGCGATTAAACTGGATCCTAAATATGGGTATGCCTACTTAAATCGAGGTATCGCAAAAGAGATGCTGCGTGATCCGAAAGGTGCATGCGCCGACTGGCAAAAAGCTGCAGAGTTGGGAATTAACACCGGAAAAACCTATTTGTCGGATTGTGATTAAGACCAATATGACATATCGCGGACTGGGTTTGGCTATTGTGGTGACTATGTTGTCATCCTTTGCATTTGGACAAAATGTTGAGTTCGACAAAAAGAATTTTAGCAAAGAGGATAAAAAGGAGTTCAAACTGGCTCGCGCGGAGCTTAAAGTAGGAGATGATTATTTTGAAGATGCTAGATACTCTACGGCCTTAGAACACTATGTAGCTGCACAAGAATTTAATCCGGAAAATGCACTSTTAAATTATAAGGTGGGAAAATGCTACCTGAAAACGGTCTCCAAAGTCAAATCGATTCCGTATTTAGAAAAAGCGTTGAAATTAGATCCTCAGGTTGAARTTGATGTCCACTATTTATTAGCGCAGGGTTATCATCTCAATTATGAGTTTGACAAAGCCATACAGGAATACAAGTTATACAGATCTAATACCGGTGTTGAAGCAAAGAAGGTCTCTAAGCGAATGGAGGAGATTAATAAGAAGATTGAGGAGTGTTTGGTAGGAAAGAAATTGGTTGCGGAACCTGCGCGTGTGTTTATTGATAACCTCAAAACGGTAAATTCGCCTTATCCTGAGTATAGCCCACTTATTTCTGCTGATGAATCAATTATGATGTTCACCTCGCGTCGCAGTAATACAACTGGTGGAGGCAAATCTCCAATAGATTTTCAATACTTTGAGGATGTTTATGTCTCTTATCAAAATGATGGAGTTTGGTCCGCCCCAGTGAATGTAGGTAAGCCGATTAATACGGATGATCACGATGCCACCGTGGGGCTTTCTCCTGATGGCCAGAGCCTATTTGTGTATGGATCGGAAGCGGGGGGCGATATTTACCAATGT
>JAESRW010000208.1 GCA_016764395.1 Flavobacteriales bacterium | reverse complement strand
TGAATGCTGCCCAAGTCAAGATATCAGATAGAGTTAAAAGGTTAAATTAGGTCAATAAGTTGTGTCTCTGAGCTCATCCATGTAATTACAATAACAGAAACTTGTTCAAAAAGGGGGCTCACTACAGAGCTATTCTACTGCTCCTATGACTTGAGCAGGACTGCCGGCCACCTTGGTTCCGTCAGGAACATCTTTTTTCACAAAACTATTGGCGCCGATCACACATCTGGAACCGATGCTAATGCCTTTAGCTATGATGGTATTTGGTCCAATGTAAGTGTTGTTTCCGATCCTCGTGGGAGCATATTCATATTTCTTTTCTCCGCCGGATATCGCCCATTCTACAGTATCATGTGAATATATCTGCACACCTGCAGATATAGAACAATTGCTCCCAATTGTCAGGCCCCCAGAACCATCAAGTATCGTATATGGACCAATCCAGGTATTAGAGCCTACCTGAACATCATCAAACACCAGTGCACTGTTGTATATGCTAGTGCCGTCACCAAACCCCAGTGCAGCAGCTCTTTCCCATCTATTCGAAAGCAACTCTGGAATAGGTAGTGATCTATTCCTTTGAGCTCTAACTGATTGCTCTAGCTCCTTTAAGCTTACTTTTAGTTCTTCGGTTAACTCATCGCCCATAATCTTCCTTTTTGTTATTATTCTACTTGTTAAACCGGCCTGAGTAACAAGCTTCCTCGCTATTAAAGTAAAGAATGTTCAATTTGTTTTCATCAATCTTATCTCTAAATTCCTCTTTAGAATATCTATACGCATTACTCGGCGCATACCAGTCAAAGTTCCTGATAGTAGAATACTCATGCCCATATTCTTCGTTCCAAAAATACTTCTTAAAATTCCAGTATATAATTCGTTGGATATCGTATTCGCCTCCCTTGATGTTGAGCATGAGGATATCCGGTGCAGTAAACTTGACGTTCAGCTCATTCAGCGTTTTTCCCAATTCAGTGAGTTGTTCAGACATTCTCCACAGTTCGTCATTATTCATAGGCTTAACGTTGTTTCGGAAGTAATCGTCAAGAAGTTCTCTGGGTAAAGCTTTTTTCGCGTGTACGTATCAGGCAAATTCACCCTACTCACTTAATTGAGATGTTAAATGAGAAGATGTTTTGGCCAGATCCTCCGTATGGTGTAATACCTGATCACAGCTCACATAGTCAACTGCACCTTCTTTGATTCCCGAATCAGCAGTATCTCCTTTTATAAAATAAAGATTAGGAATCTGTTTATACTTGTGTGCCGCATCCGAAAAATCTATACCGATTATAGTACACTCAGGAGCCAATTCGGCAAACCAAGAGGCTTTATAACCAAACCCGTAAGCCGCATCCAGAATCGTGCTTTTAGACTGTAGATACTTTCCCCGCTCATCTTCGCTCCTAAATCCATACAAGCCAAGATACCACCGTTTTTGAAAATCAATATTATTGTCAACAATACCTTGCTCATCCACCTTTTTCCACTTATCTCCGAATATTTCATTCGTTTGGGCCTGGTTGTCGAGGCTCGAATCCTCTTTAAGGACTATAATATTGTCCATTATTTTAACCTTGTCTATCAGAAGTTCACTCAGTTCCATTTCATGCTTTTAATTATTGTTGAACAAAATATTGTCATGTATTTTTAAAGTACTGACTTGCCAAGTATGCTGTAATCCCGATAACAAATACAGCAATCATTGCTCTGTACATTAACTCCACGTCGGCGTAAACACTCATTGTTACGGCCGCCGCCGCCCCTAGAAAGGCCAAGATAAAGAGCAATTTGGGATATCCTATGTAGTATAGCTTTTCTGTATTTATCCAGGCAAGGAGAAACAGGGTGAGGGTGGAACCTAGAAAGCTGAGGGGGACACCAATAAGCCCATATTCAGGAACTAAAATGAATAGTGAAGTAACGTTTACAATAAGGCTGGCTAATTGTAAAATGGAGTTATAATGTGTCTTCTTGGTGATAACCGGACCGATCAACACAATTTGTACCAGCGCGTTGAGCCCAAGTGAAAGGAATAAGATAACCATTACATCAATGGCGTTGTCGTAAGCGGAAGTTGCAAAAATGGAGAATATTTCGTCTGCAAAGAGAGTCAATAGAATGACCAAAGAAAAGACCAACATGACGGCATAGTTAAATACCGTTTTAAAGAGTTCTCGATGGTTTTCCTTCTGTAAACTCTCGTAAATAAATGGCCCCCATGCCATCTTAACTGCGTCCTCCAATAGCCTAAAAATAGATGCAATTCGGAATGCCACCGTATACAATCCTATTTCTGCCAATGTAAGGTAGCTCAACATCACGAAACGATTTACATAATTGTTCGCCCAGCTGCCGACCATCCCAGGTAGTAGGGGTAGGCTAAACTTCAGATACCTAATAATTACCGCCTGCTCCCAATACAAACCAATGATCTTGCTTCTGAAACTGTACAACAGCATGACCAAAGCGGCTGCTCCAAATCCCGTTAGCTGTCCATAGAACACGCCAATAATGCCCATTTTCATGTACACGACATACAAAATAGAAGTCCCCAGTGTGAGACTTATCTGAATCAGGCTAAACAGGCCATACAGCATAGGTTTCTTGACATAACGCATTACGGCGGTGAGAAATCCATATACATTGGATAGGGGTAGGATAGCAGCTATAACCAGAAACAGAGCACTGTATTGATCTGAATCAAATAAGAGGGCGGATAATGGCTTGGCGATGATATAAAGCAATACAATAAGGACTATCGAGCATGCCATTATTGTCCAGAAGGCGGTAGAGAGATTTCTTTGGTTCTCCTTCTCATCTTTGGCTTCATAGAAGTACCTCCCGATTGCTGCCTCCATTTGCAACATGCTCATTATAGTAAGGAACATGAGCACCGTAGTTACCAGATCAACAATACCGTATTCTTCAGGAGTGAAAAAGCGCGTATAAATGGGAAGAAGCAGGATCATAAGGGACTTGCTCAGCCCTCCTGCTACTCCGTAAATTACTACATCCTTAACTAAGCCTTTAAGCATGTTTATTTCTTAGCCCGTTTGTGTAATTAGTCTTGCTCCCAATAACATGGATGTGTAAGTATGAGGTAGTTTTTACCCTTGCGAAAGAATGAAGGAAATTCATTGAAGTCGTCAAAGATGTATCGATTGTTAACCGAGAAATCCATATGGCAATCCTCAATTACGTGATGATAACCCCGAAAAGCTTTATGACAATCTGAAAATGTATATCCGTACTTAGTGTGATTCTTTACCATCTCCCTGATAAATGCTTTGCGGACACTGAGCCTTTTTTCACCCATGCCATGAATGGTAAAGGTAGTTGGCCTAAAGCCCGCCTCGTCAGCAAACTTCTCTGTTTCGAGCTTAAACTGTCCCATGTAGTCATCCTGTGCGTAGCAAATCGTATGTAATCCTGTTTCAAATCCCTTCTCCTTACATGCCTGGGCTACCTGCTTAAAATCCTGCAAACGGTATTCATCGTCATCGACCAGGAAATATACGCCCGCAGGAAAGTCCATGTGGAGATCAGAATCCAGCAATAAGTCAATATTTTGTACACATTTGAGTGTGTCGATATCATGGCGGATGAAAACATTTATATGATCTTTAGAGCTTTTGGCTTCTCCAAATCGTCCAACCCTAATCCGCCCATCCTTACTTGCTTGTTGTAGAAGGTTTTGATAGGTAGCAAGCTTAAAAGGGGCGTAGGAGAAGTTTTGACGACTCTCTAGATAATCGTTCGCAGCCGGGTCTACGACGCTTCGAATAACTGATTTGATCTTATTTTTTGTTGATCGCTTCATAGATAATGCCCCCTTTGTACTTTCTATTGTCAAATCTTTGAATGCCGCTAAAAATAAAATGTTTCAATAGGAAGTTCTGCTGAGAAAGTGTTTTTCCGCCAGCTATATACCTCTCAAATTGCTGCCACGCCAAGTACTCTCCAGCAATCAAACCAGGCGAATATGAGACGTTACCAGTCTCAAATCCATTGCGGGTGAACATCTCGTCCAAATCCTCTTTGCTGTAAAACCAATCGATTTGATTGCCGAAGGATTTATTTAATGTCACGCAATAGTCTTCATACGTAGCCGGAAATCGATCTGGATGCTTCTTTTTAAGACTGAGGAACCGTGAGTTGGGTTTTTCATAGGCCTCCTTGATTACAGGATGCCCGGCTCCATTGACAAATACCAATCTTCCACCTGGACGCAAAACTCTTCGCAACTCACCCAGAAATTGATCTATATCAGCAACAGCGGCTATGACCTCACTTGCAAAGATCTTGTCGATGGAGCTGTCTTCAAAGGGTAGGGGTGTTCCCGGATTAATGGTAACGTATTTCAACTTGTCCTTTAAGCGTTTAGGAATAACGATCTCATCGATGACCGTATCCACATCCACACCAAAAGCTGCTTTCGCCTGTTTGGCAATTTCTATGGTGATATAACCACGGCCACAGCCAATATCTAAAACAGTTTCATTCGCTTGCACATTTAGGGCACGCATCATATCCCTTGCCTGCAAGCGCTTGTAGAGATTTCTATACCCGAATAGCATACCATAGCAATCCCGAAGCCATCCATTTCCTGGAATGAAACCGAAGTTCCTGTAGTTTACCCTTCTGCTAATATTCATTTTATAATCCTATACAAGCTCAATTCCTGATGGTCCGCAATGTGATCAAAATGGCCCTCTTTTACAAACAGCGTATGCTCAGGTGACAAGTCCTTTTTATCCGGGATAAAATAGCGGGTATTTAACCTTTAAATTACACACATGTTGTAATTAACTATTGAATATGATTAAAGTCTTTTCCCTCCAAAAACATTTGGCACCACAATTCAAAATTCATAAACGACCAAATAAGTAATCGGTGGTTGACCTTCTTGTTATTGTGTTCGTCTAGTATGCCAGCGATGAATTTGGGGTTGATAAACTCCTTACAKGCCGCTCTCTTTGACATGAGTAGYTCMTGTACATAATYSGCGTTTTCMCCACGATACCASGACTCGTCAGGTGCWGAGAANCCCTKKYTTTKSCSNCTTGATRATTTKSTYNGGGANTGAAYTCSGYCATKGCCTTYCKGAGTACATTCTTCCCATCATCRTATTCRGTATARAACTTYTTTCTYTTGTTYAACACATTCTCATCCAWKCGCTTCATCTTYTCMAGATTRCCWAGCTTRTGCYTRACCGGAAYCTTTTGAGCGAARTTKACCAATTCATTRTCCAGRAAWGGRAAGCGTTCYTCCAGKCCATTCGCCATGGATARCTTATCACCMACAAGCAAYAATCCRGGGAGAAATGTCTTGATCTCAAARTACAGGCTGTTRTTGATRTGCTGCTCAGGRGTTTCRTACTTYARCTTAGAGTTRAARGTGAAGACYCTTTCAAATACACCTTTWGGRGCGCCAAKGTCCAYTCCCTTTAATGCAGYYYTRCTRAAYAKYYTYTTYCGGYCWTCTTTYGCYACCAARCGCTGCCAGAATTCATARTAATCATCAAAGAACTGACGYTGGTTCAATGACCCGAAGACCCGATAATACCGCCAAGGATAGCCTCCATATAACTCATCACCCCCAGTTCCCTGTAAGCAGACTTTAACAAACTTAGAAGCAAGTCTGGCGATATAATAGTTAGGATAGCTCATTCCTACTCGGAGATCCTCAAGGTGCCAAACCACTCGTGGTAGTGACCAACGGAGGTCTGCTGAATTAATCACTTGCTCGTAATGCTCTGTTTTAAAGGCTGAAGCCATCAGCTCCGCATCGCGACGCTCATCATAGTTGGTCTCTACCCCAGTGACGCTGGACATGTCAAAACCTGCGGTAAAAGTGGATAGGCGATCTACATGGCCGGAAGCAAGAGAGGTAATAGAACCGGAGTCCATGCCACCGGAGAGATAAGAACCTACCGATACATCCGCAACCATCTGTCGTGCAACGGCGTTCTCCATCAATCTTTTGGTTTCCTCCTTCGCATCGCGAAACGTCATTTTATTATCTGGCTCTGTAAAGTCATAGTCCCACCAGGAGCGGTGAAGAATATCCTTTTTCTTGACGCTTACAGAAACCGTGTTAGCAGGCGGAAGCATGTATACTCCATCGAACAACGTATGGTATCGAAACAGATTTTGGAACGTGAAGTACTCGTTCAACGCCTCTAAATTCACACCCATTTTATACTTAGGGTGCTTCATGATGGCTTTGATTTCAGAGGCAAACACCAGTGTATTGCCTGATTGCCAATAATATAAAGGCTTAACACCATATCGATCYCTACTCAGGTGTAAAGTTCGGGTYTTAACATGCCATGCRCCGATGGCGAACATRCCATCCAGTTTCTCGAAAAAGTCTGGGCCAAATTCATCCAATCCYTCACARATCACYTCYGTATCAGAGGTGGTRMTGAAGCTATGTCCTAAAGACTTCAAYTCAATTCTCAGYTCYTGAAAATTATAAATRCAACCGTTGAAWACGATKATCCATTCACCATTTTTGGAAGGCATAGGTTGTGAGGCCCGGGGAGATGGATCGAGAATRGCCAGGCGCTTATGKGCGAGGCCAATATTWCCCTTTACATAGTAYCCTTCWCCRTCAGGCCCYCTGTGAGCAATRGAMTCAGCCATKGCTTTYACCTTRTTCAGAGATACMGGCTTYCCATCAAGATTAAAAGTGCCKASTATRCCACACATKYKYTAMAGGGATTTGATCATKTCSACTACGTATNNANRATMRTCATCGNNNGACATCYTATTGTGAAACGGAATKGCCATRGCRGTGTTGTTCGCAATCTTRGATTTTGGTAAATCATCTGGGTTGTAGCCATACTTSKCTGCATARTARTTRAGCATRTGCACCGCRTGKGTTCCWGGYCTGGTGCTMACWCCCTGTTCCTGCAGTTTCTCCATCATMTCATTKCGRCTCATRGGAGCRGTYTCTTCATCAATTAGCAGAATATATGATTGCCAKCCATGTTGRWAGTCATSAGTAAATTCTGGCGTTGTGAGCCAGTTGATTCCAGCAAACGCCTCATTGTATTTCACAGCAGCTCCGTGCCTCTCGTTGATCAACCTGTCCAATTTTCCCATCTGAACCACGCCAACAGCACCTTGCAGATCCGTCATTCGGTAGTTGAAGCCCAGTATATTGAAATCAGGCAAGATAAAAGGTTTAGGACCATGGTGTCGTTGCTCCTCTGAAATTGAGGCACCGTGATTTCGAAGCATGTTAACTTTCTCTGCCAGCGCATCATCATTGGTCGTAACCATTCCTCCTTCACCGGTAGTAATTGACTTTCGAGGATGGAAAGAGAAGCAGCCTAACACGCCAAGGCCTCCAGCTGGTGTCCCTTTGTAAGCGGAACCCGCAGCACATGCTGCATCCTCCACAATAGGAATACCTGGGGCAGCTTTCTTAATGGCATCCATATCTGCACAAAGTCCAAACAGGTGAACGGCAATGATCGCTTTGGTTTTAACGGTTACTTTACGGGCCAGGTCTTCAGCATCGATATTGAATGATTTGAGATCTACATCCACGAGTATCGGTGTAGCACCGCAATAGATCACGACATTTGCAGAAGCAATCCAAGTGAAAGAGGGAACCAGGACCTCATCACCAGGACCTACATCAAGGGCAATCAAGGCCAGGTGCAAGGCAGTAGTGGCGCTTGTGCAAGCCAGTGCATGTTTTACCTTATGACGTTCAGCGAATAGGCGTTCAAATTCCCCTACCTTCGGCCCTTGGGTAACCCATCCGCTAAACAATGGCTCCTTTAATGCTTCCCATTCCTCCTCACCCAAAACCGGCTGAGCAATAAACAAATTCCTCTTCATAAAACGCTAAATCGATCAGGTCAATTGACCTTTAAGTGGGCAAAGATAGAACTAAGTGAATGCGGACAGCGTGAAAAGACATCGATTTATTCACATCATTCTGTGATAAAACCATCTCTCATTGAAATCGATAGAAGCAGCGAAAACTTATCTTTGCCCGCAATTAAGATACAGGATATGAAAGTACTCTCAGTCTGCCTTGTTTTGTCCTTGTTTGTTGCCTGTGAAACGCTACACTCAGATAGCGGTGTCAACTACCTTAGCGAGCCAGATGATGTTATCCGACTTATGATCCATGAGCCAATTATGGACAAGCTACGTGCAAAAAGAGTGGATGCGCTTGAACTTGGGAAATTACTTAGAGCCGACGGCGACTGGGTTAACGGTGTGATTGTGTATAAAGGAAAATCTAATAGGGTTAAAATCAGACTTAAAGGTGACCTTGCAGATCACTGGAGCCACGAAAAGGAATGGTCCTTTAAGGTGAAATTAGAAGGAAAGAATAGCATAGAAGGCATGAGTAGGTTTGCCTTGCAAAGACCCACGACAAGAGGATTTCTTAATGAATGGTATTTACACAAGTTCCTCTCTTATACGGGGTTGATAGCACTTAACTATAATTTTGTTGAAGTAGCGATCAATGGGGATGTACTACCCATATATGCCATAGAGGAGAATTTGCACTCAAGTTTGATAAAGCGCCACGGAAAACCCAAGGGCATATTGTTCAAATTTGATGGGGACTTCTACTGGCACCATAAACCAGGACTGGCTTCTAAATTCTATGGCACCCAAATCACCCCATTTCAGGTCGGTGCGGTTAAAAAAGATGCGGTTCTTTCAGATCAATTGAACTATGTAAGAAGCAATATTGATAAGTTTAGAAGAGAAGAACTCAAGACGCATGAGATCTTTGACTGTGAACAAATGGCCAAGCTATTTGTGGCCATTGATATCATGGGGCATCACCACGCAACGACGCTTGATAATATCCGGTTTTACTACAACTCAGACACCAAACTCATTGAACCAATTGGATATGATAATCAGCTGATCAGCAAGCTCTCAACGCAAGGGTTGTTGGGCGCGAACAAGACCGCAAACGGTCACCATCCTCTTGCCGAATGGAATTATACAAATGGATATTGGTACCAATACCTTTTTGCGGACACCTTATTTATGAAAGCGTATATCAAACAGCTGGCGCTGATGAGTCAAACGGAATACATGGATGAATTTATCGGCAATACGGATAAAGAGTTCGAAGAGAAGCTGGATTTAATCCGTCAGTCATATCCGGAATATGAGTTTACTGGGAAAGAGGTGCTTTACGCCAATCAGCAATATATCCGTACAGAATTGGAAAAATTGAAGTTGAACGCAGAACTTCATGTGACTGAAGGAGTTTCGAAGGCCTACAGCACATTGATCAACACACATACTGGATTTGCCGTTAAGGATACGGTGAACAGAAAAAAAGAAATCAATGAGGCCTTAAATCGTGTTCCAGCGTACTCGAGCCTGGCATTGTTGGACATTCTTGGTTGCTCTACTAAAGTGGATCTGCTCTCATGGTTAAGCGCTGAAAACCATCAGCTTAATCTTGTAAAACATGAATACAAGTCGATTGGCCAAGACATTATGGGAACTTCCCATGCTATTCTAGGTGAACCTCTAAGCGGTTATATGGAGAAGCACCTGATTTATATTGATATGCTACAAGTACTTTGTGAGACTGCTGATTTTGAACGCATGATCAAGAATGTACCGTGGTTTAATACATATTATCAGGATCTGGACGATAGTAGCAAGCAAATTATTGATCAAAACCGGGTATTTCTGCTCAAATATCTTTCACCATACAAAGCGGTAAAGGCAGCATTCATAGGAACCGATTCACTAACTGAGTCGATTGTGTTGGAAGTACAGAACATACACAAGCTGCCGTTGGAGTTGAGCAGCATTACCATCAACGGTCAATCATTACCGTTTGCCAAGCCCCAGCTTCTCAGGGGATATATAGAAGGGCAACCGCTAATACCTGTAAGGTTTCAAGTTACGGTGGGCGCCTCATTACTCCCAATTTTTGTACGTGTGGTAGATGACCGCCTTTTTGAACTAGAACAGTTCGAATTGAACTATAGTGTCTACGGAATGGACAGCATCATCACAGAGTCAATTAAACAGCAATAGAGTCACATGCTCAAGATACTCCGCATATCGCTCATTTTCTTTGCTAGCCTGGCCTGCAACTGTTCATATGCTCAGGTTTATATTAACGAATTTATGGCTTCCAATAGCGTGTATTGGGACCCTGACAAACAGGCCTATTCTGATTGGATTGAGTTGTATAATAAATCCAATGATACGATAGACCTGAGTGGCTACTTCCTGACAGATAATCTTGCAAGACCCAATAAATGGGCGTTACCTAACGGAAGCTTGATTGCTCCCAAAGGCTATCTACTGGTTTGGGCAGATAATAAAAACGAGGGCCTGCACACATCTTTCAATCTAAACATTCGACGAGAAGAGCTGGGGCTTTACGATCCCGGCCTTGTGGAGATAGACGCATTACAATATGGATCACAATACAGAAACCTAACCTATGGCAGGATAGGTGACGGATCAAAGAATTGGGGCTATCTACTGGACGCTACTCCTGGAGCGCGGAATGTTGAAACTGGATCGGAAGCGTTGAAATTCTCGCCTGCTCCTCAATTTTCTCTTGCAGGTGGGTTTGTTGAAAAGGGAGCAATATTAAAATTAACATGCTCCAATTCTTCTGCCGCTATTCGGTATACGCTAGACGGTTCGGAAGTCACAACTCGGTCAACCTCTTATCAGGGTCAACTGGTACTTGATTCTTCAGTAACATTTAAGGTCAAAGTTTTTGATGACGACTTGGTGCCCAGCCAGACCGCAACCCGGACTTTTATTACYGAYACTCCTTCTCAGCTTCCATTGGTTTCTGTTGTAACAGATCCAACTAACCTTTGGGATGACCAGAAGGGWATCTACGTTGTTGGGAAAAATGGAAGAAAAGGCCAGGGAGAYACGGTAATTGCGAATTACTGGCAGAACTGGGAGCGACCGGCTTCGGTAGAGATGTATGAACCCAACGGTGAGTTGGCATTCGTTAGCCGTGCTGAAATAAAATTAATCAGTCCTTAYGCTAGAAAGTTYCCTCAAAAGCCAATCTCTATTAAGTTTGATGAGGTGGTTAACCATCAAATATTTCCAGGCAAAGAAGCCAACCTATTTAAGTCAATCTCCTTGCGCAACGCTGGTGATGATATGGCCTATACCTTCTTTCGTGATGGCATGATGCAAAGCCTTCTTGCTGGCCAAATGGACATAGACTATCAGGGCTATCGCCCCGCGGTTGTATATCTTAATGGACAATACTGGGGAATTTACAATATTCGTGAAAAGGCCAATAAGGACTACTTATTCACCAATCACCATGTAGATAGAGGCAACGCGAACATCTTGGAAGATGGGACCTCGCAAGTAATCCGAGGATCCAGTGATAAGAACCTCGCTCTTCGGGCTTTTGTAATTAACAATGACCTGTCAGTTGCAAAGAATTATGAATATGTCAAAGCAGAAATTGATGTGGATGCGTACATCAACTATATGATTGCTGAGATCTATGTGAACAATTTGGATTGGCCCGATCGAAATATCAAGTATTGGAGAACGCATGACTCAGGATCTAAATGGAGATGGATTATCTCTGATCTGGATTTTGGATTTGGCTTGTATCGGGGATATGGCCACAATACGTTGGCACATGCGGCATCTGATAACTCCGTGATGCTGGGCAGATCAGTTTTTCCGTTAACCACGTTGTTGTTTAGGAAACTTTTGGATAACGAAGATTTTAGAGGTGAATTCATTCAGCGATTTGCAGGCTATCTCGCAACAACTTTTGCTCCAGAACGGGTGATTTCATTAATTGATTCCATAAAAGGCCATTTAGCTGAAGATATGGTTGTCCACATTGCCAAATGGAAAGACTTAGAAGGAATACCATCGCTGATGTCATGGGAAGAGAATATTGAAATCGTCCGTGAGTTTGGAAGAGAGAGGTCTGAATACCAGATGCAACATCTGATGGAGCAATTTAACCTCAAAGGTACAGTGGAGCTGGAGATACAAGCCACAAACGGACGGGTGATGATCAATGGGTTGAGTCTTCCCAAAGGTACATTTCATGGTACATTCTTTAAAGGAGTTGAATTGAGGATGACGGCAATACCAGAAGTGGGGTACTTGTTTGCTGGCTGGAGCGGAAGCAGCGATGAAGCGAGTGGCGAAATCCATTTAACGCCATCTGGGTCATTGGCCCTTAAGGCCAATTTTGAGCGGACTTCTGAATCAGTTTTGCCTGCAGAAATCAAAACGAATCTAACGCTGACAAAAGACCAATCTCCGTATGTTGCTATTTCCGATGTAGTGGTAGGACCAAAGGCCACATTAACGGTTGAGCCAGGAGTGGTAATCCGCATGCCTGATAAAGGCGACCTTATTGTACGTGGTGCTTTGAATTTTTCAGGAAAGATAGGCGACTCTATAATAATTGAAGCCAATAAAAAGGCTGGCTTTGATAGCTGGGGTGCCATATGTTTAGATGGCCCTCTACGAGCAGTTAATTTATCCTATGTTGTAATAAAGGATGCCACGCATGGATCGGATCAGAACGTGTACGTTGGGGCTATCGGAGGCCATCATGCTGATATCTCATTAGAGCATTCGAGAATAGATGATGTATTCGGTACGCCTTTCTATACAGAGTTTGGCGCTACCGAAATTCGCTATTGTAAGATGCATACGCGTGTCAGCTCAGACATTATAAATATCAAGTACGGAAAAGCGTCGGTGGAATTCTGTGACCTGGCTGGCAACAGCCAACCAAATACAGACGGCATTGATTATGATCGGGTATCAGAAGGGGTGATCAGGGGGAATAAAATTTATGATTTTAGAGGCGGCAATAGTGATGGCATTGATCTAGGTGAAGGCACGTCAAATGTGCTTATTGAAAAGAACAGGATCATTAACTGTTCAGATAAGGGTATATCCATAGGCCAAAAAGCAACGGCTAAAATATACCGCAATGTAATTATCGGCTGCTTTCAGGGTGTGGGGATCAAGGACAGTTCCTCATTCGCACTAATAGATAAATGTATTTTCTACAAAAACAAAACGGGCATTGCTGTCTTCGAGAAAAACAACAATAGGGGTGGGGGAGGTGTGGCGATTATCAACACGATTATCTCTCAATCAACAAAGGCTTCCATTTATGCTGATGCGTATTCAGTCTTGGATATTAGTTATTCTCTCTCTGACATGGATGTGATGAAAGGCCGAGGCAATCTCTATGCAGATCCCTTGTTTAAAAGTCCAGGTACGGGTGTGTTTACGCTTAGCGATGGGTCGCCCTGTTTCAATGCAGGAAATCCTCAGAGTTTCCTTGATTTTGGATTAACGAGGGAACACATTGGTATGCGTCTGGAGAAAAGAAAAATCAAAATGCATTGGTTTTATTTTCTTCTCTTAGCCGTTTTAGGAGTCGCTGCTTTATTTGTATTTGGCAAGTAACTTCAGGTAATCTCTAACGGAAGACAACTTAGCGCTTGAGCGCATTCTTTTTCTAATTTGAATTTGAGGATTAAACCTTAATCTTCTCACGCCTGGCAGCCAGGGCTTCAATATGAGAATTCCTCCAGTCGATAAGGGCTTGCATACCCTCTTCGAGGCCTATGGTCCATTTGTAACCGAGGTCTTTTTCCGCTTTTTCGATGCTTCCAATGCGATTGGTCACAAAGGTCAACCCTTCTGGTTCATATTGAATTTCACTCTCCACCCCGGAAAGTTTAATAAGCAAATTGGTTAAATCAAGAATAGAAGTGCCGATTCCCCTCCCAACATTATAACATTCTCCACTCACATCTGCTTTCAATGCACATATATTGGCCCTTGCACAATCCTGCACCGCAACGAAGTCGTACTGCTGTGACCCATCGCCAAATACCATAGGCTTAAGACCGTTGCTCAATCTATCCAGTATTTTATGCATTACGGCAATGTAGGCCCCTTCATAATCTTGGCGAGGTCCGTAAACATTCATATATCTCAGGCCAACCCAATTAAGGTCATATCTAGTTCCGAGCGATTTAAACATGTGCTCACCGGCTATCTTGGTGGCCCCATAGAACGTGTCGTTATTATAAATATGGTCCTCTGTCATAGGGATTTCAACTGCGTTACCGTAGACAGATGCACTGGAAGAATAAACTACACGGCTAATATTGTTTTTAATGGCGGCTTCAATAACATTAAAAGTTCCGCGGACATTCACATCAAATGCACTGCGAGGAAATTCATGACAATGCAACAACCACATAGCGGCAAGATGGATTACCCCATCAACGTTTTCCATCGCTTTGTCAAGGATGTCTGTTTGTAAGATGTCGCCACCTATTTCAAACACTTTACATCTGGGATCTTTAAGAGCTTGCCCCACATTGTCACTTCTACCGCGGGTAAAGTTGTCGTAAATGATCACCTCCTTAACATCTTCCAATAACAGCTGGTCTACGATATGAGAGCCTATAAAACCTGCTCCGCCAATGACCAAAATCCTTTTTCCTCTAATATCCATGTATCAACTTATATGTTTTTGTATTTCGCTTTTTCAATAGTTCATCTTTCAGCGTCTGATTGTCCGTTATGTGTTTAACATACCAATCTGCAGCGTGAACTATCCAGTAAGATCAAAAATGCAGGGAGTTGGCTCCCAATATTAACACCTCAAATTCACTTAGGTGCTAACACTTCCAATGGCATCCCAGTACCAGGTTATAGCTTCTTCAAGTCCTTCCTGCATGCTATATCGGGGATGATATCCCAATAGATTTTTTGCCTTTTCTATCGAAGCCAACGAGTGCTTTACCTCTCCAAGGCGCGCTTTCTGATAATCTACCCCCACTTTGGCAATATCTTCATCTCTGTCACTTAACAGGTCTCGAAGAAGATTGACAAGTTCTTTTACGCTGGTATTTTCACCGTAGGCAACATTGTATATTTGATTCAATGCTGCTGAATTATCTGAGGTAGCAGCGCGTTGATTCATTTGAATCACATTGTCGATGTAGGTAAAATCTCGTGACTGCTCTCCGTCACCGTAAATAATTGGCGCTTCGTGGGAGATAAGACTCCTGATGAACTTGGGTATCGCAGCTGCATACGCTCCATCTGGATCTTGCCTGGGGCCGAATACATTAAAATAACGCAATCCGATGCTCTCTAATCCATAAATATCCGAAAACACATTGGCATATAGCTCATTGACATACTTGGTAATCGCATACGGAGACAATGGGCGGCCGATCTTATCTTCTTCCTTGGGTAGATCTGGATGATCTCCATAAGTGGATGAACTACAGGCGTACACCAAGCGTTTGATGTTTTCATCCTTGGACGCGATCAGGATGTTCAAAAATCCACCAATATTCACATCATTCGTCGTGACTGGATCTTCAATGGAACGGGGAATAGATCCAAGAGCCGCCTGATGGAGAACATAATTCACACCATTCATCGCCCGCTTACAGTCAGCAATATTCCTAATATCCCCTTCAAAGAGGGTGTAGTTTGCGTTATTTATAAAAGGCTCAATATTCTCACGCTTTCCAGTAGAGAAATTATCCAGGCATATTACCTCATTGTCTTGCTTAAGTAATCGTTCACAAATATTGGAACCAATGAAGCCTG